>CAZYBX010000169.1:0-3774 GCA_964645565.1 uncultured Planctomycetia bacterium
CCCGGGCTTAAAGGCATATCCAACCACATGGGCTCAAAGGCGACCGAGAGCCGCGATCTCATGAGAATCGTCTTCAAAGAGATGGAAAAAAGAGGACTTTATTTTTTAGACAATCTCGTAACGGATAAATCCGTATGCGAAGAAATGGCGAGGGAAACGGGTGTGCGTACCGCGTCAAGGAGCGTATTCCTCGACAATAAATCCGATGAAGACTATATCGAAAAACAAATTGCCCGGACAGCGGACCTGGCGTCGAAGACCGGATGGGCCATCGGAGTGGGCCACGACAGGGACAATACCGCCAATGTCCTCGCCAGGGTAATACCCAGGCTTAAAGAGGCCGGATACAAGTTCGTATATGTATCCGAATTAGTGAATTGAGGGTCTGTCGGGGGCGCTAAGGTACATTATTTACTATAATAGCTGGCGATTTCAGATGCGATGTTTTGTAAAGCGGGCATAAAGATTTTTTCGGCAAATGACCTTTGAGGACTTACAGCGAAAAAACAGCGAGCGACCGAGCGCGAAATGCGCGAGTGAGTGCCGGCTCCTCCGCGAGCCGGCCTTACAAAACATCGTATATGAAATTGTTAACCTATATGTAAATATTATACATTGTTAGCTGTCGACGATAACGAGCATTTGCCCGGATATCATGTATACGTTAGGCATAGAGACGTCATGCGATGAGACGGCCGTAGCTGTCGCAAAAGACAATAAAATATTGGCCGATTCGGTCTCTTCGAGCGTCCATTTACACAAGGATTTCGGCGGGGTCGTGCCGGAGATCGCTTCCAGGCACCACGTCGAATATATCAATCTTGTATTAAAAGACGCTCTTTCTAAAGCAGGCGTAGGGCTGGATAAAATAGATCTGATAGCCGTTACGGAGCGGCCGGGGCTGATAGGCGCTCTTCTCGTAGGAGCGGCAATGGCCAAAGCTCTCAGCCTCGCAAAGGGCATACCGGCCATAGGCGTCGATCATATCCATGCCCACTTATATGCCGTTTTTATGGAGGGAGGCCTTTCGCGTAAGAAGATAGCCTATCCCTTTATAGGGCTGGTGGTATCAGGGGGCCATACGAGTCTTTATGCCGTAGGCGGTGTGGGAAAATACCGGCTGCTGGGACGCACCTTCGATGACGCTGCGGGAGAGGCGTTTGATAAGGTGGCCAAACTTTTAAATCTCGGTTATCCAGGCGGTCCTGCCATCGAAAAAAGAGCAGGTATGGGGCGGGTCGACAAGAGGCTTTTTCCGGGGAACAGGTCTTCCGGCACTCTGGACTTCAGCTTCAGCGGCATAAAGACATCGGTGCTTTATCACATACGTGACCGCCTGAAGGAAAGAGGGCTACCCGGCGGAGATACCAATAAGGCAGGCGGGATAGCCAGGTCGGCGCGGAAGCTTGGGCGGAGGGAGATAAGCGATATCGCCGCGAGTTTTCAGGATTCCGTGACGGAAACGTTGACGGAAAAGTCCGTCCTGGCATGCATGAGAGAAGGGGTGAGGCGGTTAGTGCTGGGCGGCGGAGTGAGCGCAAACACGCAGTTGAGGGATAAGCTGACAAGACGATGCGCTGAAAACGGCATAAGGCTTTATCTGCCCCCTAAAAGGCTGTGCCTGGACAACGCCGCTATGGTGGCCGGCCTGGGCGCGGCGATTTATAAAAAAGGGGGTGCGGGATTAATATAGATATGAAGGGAGGTGCTTATGGCTGAGATAACGGATCTGCAGGTTATAACGCGCTTAGTCCTGAGCGTTCTGTTGGGCAGCCTTATAGGGTTCGAGCGGGAGATCCGCGGAAGGGCAGCCGGACTGAGGACGCATATATTGGTCTGCCTGAGCACGTGCCTTTTGATGCTTATCTCGATATTTTTAGCCGGGTCTCCGGGGGAGGGTCAGGTGTGCGATCCGGGCAGGGTAGCCGCGGGAGTCGTGACGGGAGTCGGGATCCTGTGCGCGGGTACGATAATCAGATTCGGGACATCCGTGAAGGGATTGACTACCGCGGCAAGTTTATGGGCCGTTGCCGCGCTGGGCCTTGCGGTCGGTATGGGGTTTTATCTCGCGGCTTATACGGCGACCGTATTGATACTGATCACCCTTCTTGTGTTGTCGCGTTTCGAGAAGAGTTTAAGCAAGGTAAAGGAAGGTAAATGAAAAAGGAGGTGGGGCATGAGGAGAAAAAGTGCGGATGAGGGAAGGGAAAAGATCCTGGACGTCGACGCGACGATGCAGGGCACGCTGGCATTCAGGGACCCCGTGAATCTTCGCATAAACGGCAGTTTTGAAGGCAACCTGGACACGAAAGGCAACCTGACGATAGGCGAACACGCGGTAGTGAGGGCGACCATCAAAGGCGAGAATATCACCGTAGCCGGCCGCGTATTCGGCGACATAGTGGCGATAAAGGAGCTGAAGCTTATGCCGCCGGCGAACGTGACGGGCAATATCAGGACGCCGCGGCTGAGCATACTGGAGGGTTCCGTGCTCGACGGAAAATGCGACATGTCGAAACAGGGCGGCGGGTCTCAGGACTCGAGCAAGAACATGCTCAGCGCCGATGAGCTCGCAAAGTACCTTGAGGTGGAAAAGTCCATGATATTTGAATGGGCGAAATCGGGGAAGCTGCCGGCTGTAAAAGACAGGGATACGTGGCAGTTCAACAAAGAGACCGTCGATAAATGGATAGCGGACGGTAAAGTAAAGTAACTCTCGCTTAAGATATCGAGGTCATGAAAATGGAAGAGAAGCTCTTAAACATCGGCGAGGTCGCCGTATATCTCAATATGTCCGAAGAGGCTGTCAGGGAACTCGTCCAAAAAGGGGACTTGCCCGCTTATAAGATAGGCGGGGCTTTGCTGCGGTTCAAAAAAGAGCAGATAGAAGGCTTTCGCAGGGGCGTAAAACCCGTGCGCATAAAACCAATGGAAGCGGCCGGGGTAAAATACACATTCTGGGAAGCGCTCGAGGATTTCCTCTATTATAACGATTTCTATATATTATCGTTCATCATACTGGTACTGATTTTGCTGGCTGTATTCGGGTTCTGACATGAGAAATGAAGGAATTTTGTGGATAGTCCTGCGGGAAGTCCGGGACAGGAAGATAGGTATCGGAGAGGCGGGCGAGATCCTGAAGGGCTATCCTTCTCTGGATATAGGGGTGGCCAGGATAGACCGCGGCAGGTCATTGAGATGCGGTTTTCCCGAAGTCATATATTGCGAAGGCAAGACCGTTCGGCAGATACGGGCCATAGCAAAAGAGATGATCGAGCGCGAAGGCTTCGTGCTGCTCACGCGCCTGCCGCTGCCCGTGTATAGAAAGCTGAAGAAGGTTTTTCCGGGTCTGCGATACAACAGATACGGCCGCGTTTCATATTATTCGAAAAAAAAGATAAAGAAAAAGGGCAGGGCAGTGCCGGTGATAACCGGCGGGACTTCTGATATCCCGGTCGCGGAGGAAGCCTGCGCTACTCTGGAGGCTATGGGAAACCCCGTGGACAGGCTTTACGACGTCGGTGTCGCCGGAGTCCATCGCCTTTTGAACGTAATAGGCCGCTTTAACGCATCAAGCGTCATAATAGTGGTGGCCGGCATGGAAGGCGCGCTGGCCGGCGTAGTAGGCGGCCTTGTGTCCAAGCCTGTAATAGCGGTCCCGACCAGCTGCGGTTACGGCGCAAATTTCAAGGGGATAGCTCCGTTATTGACTATGCTCAACAGCTGCGCGCCGGGTGTGGCGGTGGTCAATATAGATACCGGCTTCGGGGCCGC
>CAZYBX010000170.1:0-3756 GCA_964645565.1 uncultured Planctomycetia bacterium
TCCTTTTTATCCTCTACCTCGTGCTGGCTGAAGGCTTCCTCTTCGATATCGGGGAGCTTTTCTATCTCCACTCCGAATATCCGGCCGATATCGCCCACGATCTTCTCGTCCAGCGGCTGGTTTATGGTAGCGAAGATACCTTTTTCTATCATGGACTTCATCAGCTCATGCGGTTTTATGCCCAGTTCGATAGCCAGGTCTTTTACGGTTATCGGGATAGCCACCTTAACGGTCTTTACCAGCGGCTCTTCGGCGGGCGGGGTCTTAAGCCCCTCTTTCGGCGGCTCCGTCTTTAAAAGCTCCTCTTCGCGGTCCGCTTTTTCTCTGACGGAAGGCTTCAGCGGAGGCGTGACTACGGTTTTTTCCTGAGGTCTGGCCGGTTCTTCCGTAAGCGCAGTCTTCCTGACCGGCGCGGCAGGAACTGCCGTTTTCACCTTCTCTTTTGGGCCCGTCTTTAAGACATCTTTTTCTTTCGGCGTCTTAAATATGATCTTTTTGACTTTTTTCGGCTTCCTGGAGGGGGCTGCCTCTTTTTTAGGCGAAGCCTTCCTGGCAACCGGCTTCTTTACCGCCGCAGGTTTCCTGACGGCAGTCTCTTTCTGCTTATCAGTCTTAGTTTCCTTTTTATCTTTGTTCTTTACCATGGTCTTTATCGTGCTTTTCCTCTTCCGGGACGGCGGGCGCATCCCCGCCCATCTTCTCCTGTTTCTCCTTCTCCAATCCCTGGCTTTGCAGCCTTCTTATGACATCTTTGGCGGATTCTATCATCCTCTTCGCCGTTTTCTCGCCTATTCCAGGCAGCGCGCTCAGCTTTTCAGCGCTGGCGGCGGCTATCTTATCTATCGTATCAAATGCCGACTCTTCGAGCGTATCCCTTGCCTTCTTGCCCACTCCGTCTATGGATAATAGCGAGACCCTTTCAAGCGCCTTGATCTCCTTTTTGCTCCTTATGTCTATGTTCCAGCCCGTGAGCTTCGAGGCAAGCCTTACATTCTGGCCGTGTTTACCTATAGCGAGGGACAACTGATCGTCCTCCACTATCACCCTCGCCCTTGTGCTCTCTCTATCGATCTCTATGCTGGATATTTCCGCAGGGCTTAGGGCGGCTTTTATATACTCTTTCGAATCATCATTCCACCTGATGATATCGATCCTTTCGCCGCCAAGTTCCCTTACGATGTTCTTGACGCGCTGGCCCCGCATACCCACGCACGCTCCGACAGAATCCACCTTCTCTTCTTTCGAAGATACGGCCAGCTTTGTCCTGTCGCCGGCTTCGCGGGCGATACCCTTGATCTCAACGATGCCTTCGTCTATCTCAGGGACCTCAAGCTCGAACAGACGTTTGACGAACATAGGGTGGGCCCGGGAGAGCACCACTTGCGGCCCCTTTGAGGTCTTTTTGACCTCCAATATTAGAGCCCTCACCCTCTCGCCCTGCTTGAAGTTGTCTTTCGGGCATAATTCTCTTCTTAACAATACGCCTTCGGTCTTGCCGAGGTCCACGATGATATTGCCTTTATCATATCTGTGTACGGACCCGGTGCAAAGGGCATGGACCCTTTCGTGAAAATCGCCGTATATGACATCTCTCTCCGCTTCCCTTATCTTCTGGATGATGACCTGCTTGGCGGTCTGGGCCGCTATCCTGCCGAATTCCTCCGACTTGAGCTCCTTGCCTTCGCTGATCACCTTTATCTCGCCGGTCTCCTTGTCGATCTCGACGGATATATCCTCCACCTGCTTCCCCACGATCTTTCTGGCCGCGCTCACCAGCGCGGACTGTATCGCGGAAAAGAGAAGTTCCCTGTCGATCCCCTTTTCCCTTTCGATATGCTCAAGTATGTTTAACAGTTCCTGGTTCATCTTTCATCCTTAAGTTATGGTTTCATCAGACTCTTGCAATCCAGGGTGGCTTTAGATATCTTATCGAACGGTATCTGCGCCGGGCCCCGGTCCTCCTCGGACACCGTTATGCCGCCATCGTCGACCGCTTCAAGAAAGCCGTTGAATTCCTTCCTCCCGTCGACAGGCGCGTAAGTATAGACGATGACCTTTTTGCCCTTTACCCTTACGAAATCCCTTTTTGTCCTCAGCTGCCTGTCCAGCCCCGGAGACGATACCTCGAGGACATATTTATCGCTGATGACGTATTCGCGGTCGAGGGCCTCGCCGACGACCTCATTCAACCTGGCGCATTCGTCCACCGTGATGCCGCCTTCGGCATCTGCCAGGATCCTAAGGACCCTGACGTTGCCTTCCTTTCTATAAGTCAGATCCACGAGCTCTATCTTATTCTCATCGAATATGCCGGATACCACATCGCGTATCCTTCCGACAAGATCTTCCTTCTGCATCCCCTCTCTCCTCCGGCCCTCTTTCTAAAGCAGTGTCATAAGAACAAAAAAAAATGGCTTCATCACGAAATGAACCCACTTTTTACCCCTCCCTTTCCTAAAAGATTTAACGATATACTACTATAATATCCGCTCTTTGTCAAGGATAATCCGGCATTTTTCCTAAATTTTTACAAGATCCCTGACTCTTTTTATAACATCTTGCTCGTCAAGGAGTTGGGCCTTGCCGTCTTTTCTTGTCTTAAGTTCGATCTTGCCCTTTGCCAGGGCCTTTTCGCCGATCACGATCTGTACAGGGATACCGATCAGGTCGGCGTCCTTGAATTTGATGCCCGCCCTCTCCCCGCGGTCGTCAAACAGGACACCTATATCCTCACCCGACAACTCCCCGTATATCCTCTCGGCAATCTCTACCGACTCTTGATGCTCCATATTGAGAGGCAATATGGCGACTTTATAAGGAGCGATCGACATAGGCCATATTATCCCGTCCTTATCATGATTCTGCTCGATCGCCGCGGCTATTATGCGGTTCACCCCTATACCGTAACAGCCCATTATGCACGGTTTTTCCCTGCCGTCCCTGTCCAGGAAATTAGCGTCGAGGTCCTTGCTGTATTTCGTGCCCAGCTTAAAAGTATGACCCACTTCGATGGTCGTCTCCAGCCTCACCTTATCCTTCTTACAGCCGGGACATGGATCCCCGTCATTTATATACCGCAGATCGGACCACTCGGCGACCTTGAAATCCCTGTCCAGGTTAACGCCTGTCAGGTGCGCATCCGCCTTGTTCGCGCCCGTAACGAAATCGCCCATGCCTTTTACGCCGTAATCCGCGACTATCCTTACGCCTTTAAGGCCTACGGGCCCGCTGAAGCCCATCGGCCCGCCGGTTATCTCTTTTATCGCTTTCTCGTCGGCCATTTCCAGGACATCGCAGCCGAGGTACCGTTTTAATTTCGCCTCATTTAGATCCTGGTCGCCTCTTATCAAGACAGCTACCGGCTTTTTGTCGGCTTTGTAGATGAGTGTCTTTACCAATTTGTCGGCCTTCACCTTCAAAAACTCGCTCACCTTTCCCACCGAACTCACTCCCGGAGTGCTCACTTCTTTTATAACCTTTGCAGAGGATCGACTGTCGGCGGTCGACGGTTCCAGGCATACCCCCACCTCACGGCTTACGGAATACCCGCAACCCGGACACAGGGCTATGATATCTTCACCGCTTTTAGAGGGGACCATAAATTCATGAGAGACATCGCCCCCCATAAATCCGGAATCGGCTTCCACCGCTACATACTTCAGGCCGCATCTGTCGAATATTCTACGGTAGGCGTCATACATCGCCCCGTAGCTTTTGTTGAGACCTTCGGAGTCGGTGTCGAAACTATACGCGTCT
>CAZYBX010000171.1:0-3746 GCA_964645565.1 uncultured Planctomycetia bacterium
GATAGCATCGTCTATCATCAAAATCTCGAGAGTGCCCATGCGGCCGTGATATCCCGTATCATCGCAGCGCTGACACCCCTTGCCCTGGAAAAAATCTTTTACGCCTTTTTTTTCCAGATAAGCCATGTCGATGCCTACCCTTTCAAAGACCGCCTTCGGTATGTCCACCTTCTCCTTGCAGTAAGGGCATATCCTCCTGCAAAGCCTCTGCGCGGCCGCCAAAATAAGGCTCGAAGCGATCAAAAATGGCTCGACACCCATGTCGATAAGCCTCGTGATCGAACCGGGCGCGTCATTTGTATGGAGAGTGCTCAATACCAGCTCCCCTGTCAGGGATGCCTTTATGGCTATGTCGGCGGTCTCGAAATCACGTATCTCGCCCACCATAATTATGTCAGGGCTCTGTCTCAGCAGGCCTCGCAAGCCGTTGGCAAAGGTCAGCCCTATATCGGGGTTGGCCTGGATCTGAGTGATGCCTTCCACCTGGTATTCCACGGGATCTTCTATCGTGATCACGTTTTTTTCGGGCGTGTTCAATTTGTTCAATATCGAATAAAGGGTGGTGGATTTTCCGCTTCCCGTCGGACCGGTAAGCAGCAGCATGCCGTAGGGTCTTTTTATGGCCTCATTAAAAAGCACCAGATTATCTTTTAAAAATCCGAGCTTTTCAAGCCCCACTCCCAGATTTGCCTTATCCAGGGCCCTCAAGACCACCTTACTGCCGTAGGAGACAGGCAGCACCGAGACCCTAAAATCTATCTCTTTGCCTTCCAGCCTTATCTTGAACCGGCCGTCCTGCGGCAGCCTTGACTCCGTTATGTCGAGCTTGGACATTATCTTCAATCTCGCGAGTATCGCGTTCTGATTGCGCTTGGGAACTACGAGCGCCTCCTGCAGCCTGCCGTCTATCCTGTATCGGATCCTCAGATCTTTCTCGCAGGGCTCGATGTGGATATCACTGGCCCTCTTTTTTAAAGCCTCGGCCAATATAAGATCCACCATCTTTACTATGGGGGCTTTTTTACTTTCTTCGGCAAGCTTTAAGACGTCTATCTCCTCTTCTTCGATGATCTGGAGATCGTCTTCGGCCTCGACCTTTTCCGCCTCTTTTACGATATCGGCCAGCTCGCTTTGTCCGCCGTAATAAGTAACGATGGCTTCCTTTATATCCTGCTCGGTAGCTATTACCGGGTCTATGTTATACATGGTGAGCATTTTGATGTCGTCTATAGCGAATATATTCATAGGATCGGACATCGCCAGCGTCAAAGTCCTGCCCAGCATCGAGACGGGTAGCACATTATACTGTCTCGCGATCTTCTCCGGGATCAGTTTCAATATATCCGGGCTGATCTTATATTTGGAAAGGTTGATAGGCGGTATGCTGAGCTCCTGGCTCAGCAGGACCATAAGGTCTTTCTGCGATATAAGGCCCTGGCCTACCAGTATTTCGCTTATGCTGCATTTTCTGCTCTTCTGTTCCTTAAGGACCGCGTCCAGTTGGTCTTTCGTCACATATTTATTGTCCAACAGAAGTTTGACGAATCTTTCATTAAGGGATTTCTTTATCATACCGTCCCCACATCCTGGTCGCCGACCGTAAGCCGCACGACCTCCTCCCACGTCGTGATCCCGTTCAAGACCTTCTTTAGCCCGTTCTCTCTCAAAGTAGACATACCTTCCTTAATTGCCGCTTCCTTGATCTCGTGCTCCTGGGCCTTGTTGGCTATCAATTCCCTTATCCTCGGCGTCAGCACCAGGGCCTCCATTATGCCTACCCTGCCTTTGTAGCCGGTCATGTAGCATTGCTTGCACCCTTTTCCTCTATATATCGATATTTTCTCTTTATCCAATTTGACTCCGGCGTCCTTAAAGACCGATCTGTTCACCTCATATACCTCTTTGCAGTTCGGGCAGACTTTCCTGGCAAGGCGCTGAGCGGCTACCAGGATGACGGAGGACGTTATAAGAAAGGGCTCGATGCCCATGTTTACCAATCTGACCACCGAACCCGGAGCCGTAGTGGTATGGAGCGTACTCAACACCAGATGCCCCGTTAAGGCGGATTTTATCGCGATATCCGCGGTATCATAATCCCTGATCTCGCCCACCATTATGATGTCCGGGTCCTGCCTCAGGATGCTGCGCAGGGAACCGGCGAACGTAAGGCCTATGTCCGGCCTTATCGTGACCTGGTTTATTCCGTGCAGGTCAAACTCCACCGGGTCTTCGACGGTCACGATATTCTTATCGATCGAATCTATCGATTTCAGGACAGAATAAAGCGTGGTGGTCTTTCCGCATCCCGTAGGGCCGCATACGAGTATCATGCCGTGAGGCTTCTGGGATTCGCGCTTCAGATCCGCCAGCGGTTTCTCTTCAAAGCCCAATTTATCCAGATCGAGCGTCGCCTGCTCTTTATCAAGTATCCTCATCGCCGCTTTTTCTCCCAGGCTTGACGGCAGGACAGATATCCTGAAATCCACCTCCCTGTTGTGTATCCTTATCTTGAACCTTCCGTCCTGAGGCAGTCTTCTTTCGGCGATCTTTAAAGCGGACATCACCTTCAGCCTCGAGACTATCGCTTCATGCATAAACCGGGGAGGGCTTTTTACCTCCCTCAACAGCCCGTCGATTCTGTAGCGGACCCTGAGCTTTTTCTCCATGGGCTCTATGAGTATATCGCTTGCCCTCGCCTTTACGCCCTCGGCAAGGATAAGGTTGGTCACCTTTACCACGGGTGTTTCCTGCGTCATCCTCATCAATTCGGTCTGGGGCGGCGTGTCTTTGCGCTCGCCCTCATCCACCATCTCCACTCTGTCGGCCTTTTCCATGCCCGCCATGATCACTTCGATGGCTTCGTGCGCGGCCTCGCCGTAGTGCAGGTCGATCGCCGATTGTATATCCTTATCCGTGGTGATCAGGATGCCTATCTGAAAGCCGGTCAAGGCCTTTATCTCGTCGATGGCGAAGACGTTTAGCGGGTCGGCCATAGCGACCGTGAGCGTATTGCCCATTTTGGATATAGGTATGAGCTGGTAATGCTGTGCGGTCTTTCGCGGGATGATGTTGACAACGGAGGGGTCTATCTTATATCGCGCCAGATTTATGGGAGGTATGCCGAGCTCTTCGCTTAAGACGACCATCAGGTCTTTCTTGTCGATCAGCCCCCTCTCTACCAGGATATCGCTCAGTTTTCCGCCATTCGCCTTCTGGGCCTCAATAGCCTCATTGAGGTTCTCGACGGATATCAGGCCCTTCTCCAGCAACAGCTTATTGATGCGCTCTTTTAAGGATAACGTCATTTTTTAACTTTATTTCTTTTCGTAGTAGCGGGCCAACGCGTTATTTATATCGGTCATAGTGCTTACGAATGTCTGGACTTTACAGCCTGTCATAAGCTCTATGTCTTCGACTGCCTGCAGGTTGAGAGGGTTAGCCATGGCTAACGTCAGGGTGTTGCCGATCCTGTCTACCACTATGAGGCAATACTGCCTGGCGACATTTTCCGGCACGACTTTGATGAGGTTTAAGTCTATCTCATAACTCTGAAGCGGCAGGTAGGGAAAACCGTATTGGACCGTGATCGCCTGAGCTATCTGCTCCTCAGTTACATAGCCGAGGCCTACGAGAATAGTCCCGAGCAGACCGCCCTTTTGCTTCTGTATCTTTAACGCCTTTTCCAGCTGGTCCTGTTTTAATATCCCTTTATCTCTCAAAAAAACAAAATTACTAACTAATTGGTA
>CAZYBX010000172.1:0-3728 GCA_964645565.1 uncultured Planctomycetia bacterium
TCTTTATCGTCTGCATCGATGCACCACACTTCATATCCATCATCCTCGTCAACATGATCAAAGCTGACTGTTATATTTTTCCCTGTTGTCGGGTTGAATAGTATCACGGATTGTATTTTTCCATCCGGCGCATACTCGTACTCCTCCCATGTAGTCCCCGCGTCGTCGTAGACCATCTCGACGCCGTGGTCGCCCGTGACCTGGTTATAGAGCTTCTGCCGGACGCGCACGTGCCAGCCGTAAGGACCCCTGCCGGCTAATACATTTTCCCAATTCAGCATTGAGGATGATCTTAACTCCTCATCGCCCGTAAATAATGCTCCACCCTTCTCGAGATCCTCTTCGGGAGGATTATAATCTTGGCCCCTCAAAGTAATTACATAGTCATCCGTGACACAATATCCGCCTGTTTTAACGGCATTTGCCATGCGCGGCATAAATGACTTATATGCAACAGGTATTCCAGCGGCGGCGCGTTGATAGAAATAATCAATTCCTTTATTTAACACGCTGTTTAGCAACGGGTTATACCCATCCGTTTTGGTAATATCGCTTTCTATAAAGGTAATAGTATATGTCTTGGATTTCGAAGTCCCTGGGTATGTCCATTTGAATTCAATCTGAACATGATTTTCAGCCGTTTCTTTCACTACAATATCTTCATGCTTCACACCCATAGTTTGTAATTCCCTAATCAGTTGAAATTCTATGCCGGTTTGACCAAGGGCACTTTCCGGCCCCCAGCCATTTATCCACTTAAACCTCATATAATTATTTGAAGAAGAATTTAAAATATCCCAATACTCCAAATTTTCTTCTAATTTTGATTTATCTACAGGCGTTTTATCCACAAAATATCCTTCGGTCGCGTCGAGCGATAACAGGAAATTGGATATGTCCGCACCTGAGGCGCCGTAGACCGCGACCTTGCCGGCCTCGTGGCCTGGGTTCACGACGTTACAGACGCCGATGTCATGGCCCACAAATGCGGGATGGAGGATGTCATAATCGTATGCCTTGAAATCATTGTAATGCTGTGTGACGAACTCGGCGACGTCGGCTGAAGTGTAGCCTTCCGCGGTGAGCTCAAGCAGGTCGTCGGCTATGATATCCTTTAGGCCGAAGCGCTCGTCAAGAAGCGCTATGATCTGGCCGGCTACCGCCGGATCCGCGCTTATGGCGTCCGCGTAGACTTTACATTCGGCGGCTACCGCATCGATCTCTTCCATCCATTCCTCATAGAGCGTACCTTCCACGGATGTGTGCGCGGCTTCGTTCGCGAGCAGGCCTTCTATTATCACCGCCATGGCTTGAGGCGCGTCTGCCTGGGCATCTTTTACGAGCCATTCGTTGAGCCATACAACATTACCGTCCCTGAACGAAAGCGCGTCGAGATCTCTGAAGAAGCGTATCTCAACACCGTCACCCAATGCATCAGCGCCGAAGCTCTCCAGATTCGCGTTTAGCGCTATCTCCTCATCGCCCGTTACGCGCAGGTCATTGGATTCTATCTCGGCCAAAAGCTCAGCGCCGGAGAGCTTCACGTTCATGCCCAGCGCGGCGAACTTGTGTATGCTTATGGACTTGGCCGTCTTTGCCGCGTAATTCTCCGCTTTCAAATATACCTTGCCTGTGATCGTGCCGGCGGCATCCTTCTTATATACCGCCACTCCGTCTTTTACCTGAGTCGCTTTATAGGTATTCTCTCCTATCGCGAAGATGACTTCGAACCCTTCCGGCTCGGCTTTCATGATGTCATGCAGCGTCTTCGCCTCATCGGCGCTCAAGGCCTCGATGGTAACGGGCTCAAACGACGCGGCCCCGTGCCTTATCCTCACGAAATTGAATTCCATATCGTAGAAGACCTCTGTGCCGTCAGAGTAACGTTTTACATAACCGCCAGCGTCCTCGAAAAACGCCCAGTTTCCGTCCCTCTCCTGCGAGGAGATATATTCGGTGACTTCGCCAGAGAGCGTCTCATCGGTGAATGTTGCGCCGAATTCGAGGTTGATTGCCAGCAGTGTCCCGCTTCCCGCCGCGAAATTATAATTATCTTTCATGATGCCCATGGTCTCGGGATTCACATCGCGCGCGCCATGGTCCATGAAATCCAATGTCAGGGATAGATTGTACATGCCCTGTATGATAGCCGTGAGGACCTGCGGGTCTTCTTCATGCTCTAAGAGCGCTTGGATAAGCTCTATAGCGGCCTCGGGTATCTCGAACAGGCTGATGGCCAGCGCCGCGGCAGCCCTGTTCGCCGGCTTGAAGGCTTGATGAAGCTGTTTGGCAAACTGCTCTATGTTCAAAACCTCGTCCAAGGATATGCCGGCTGCCTTTAGCGCCTCGATTCCCATTGCCAGAGGGGCTATGTCTGTGACAGGAGCGACGCCGTTAAGCTCCTCGTCCCTCGCATTACCCACCGCGGGCCTGACCTTGTTCAGCTCCGCTATCTGACCGCGCAGCGCGGCTACCGTCGCGGGGTCCTTCAGGTCGATTATTTTATAATTAAGGATGCCCGCGCTTGGATCCGCGAGTATGGACGCCCACGCGCCTGTCGCGCCTAAAAGTTTGGCGACCTCGGTTTTAGTGTGTATGGCATTTAAAGCGACCTCCTCGGAGAATTGAACGGGCGTAGAGTATCCCGAATCTGCCTGCGGCGGCGGCGACTGTGAAGGATAATGCTGTCTGAACTCCCTGTCAAAGGCGGATAATTGAGTCCCGGTGCTCACGACGCTCAGCTGCGACTCCGCGGTCGTATTCCTGTACCAGACACCGGCGTACTGGACATACTTCAGTTCGTCGGTGAATGTGCCCTCCTGGACAAGCTTCAATATGGCGTCGACTACGATGGATTCGACGGTCGAGTGCGACTTGTAATCCGGGAAGCCTTCTCCGTTCGATATGATGAGATCCGGGTTTTCGTCCCTTAAGATATTCTTTATTGTCTCTATGTCGGCCCCGCTTGCTGTGGGCGGCCTGCCTTCCACGTAGAACGAGACATCGAGAGGGGCGTGTATGTTATTGAACGCCACGCCCAGGCTCATCAAAGCGCTCTTTGCCTCAGTAGTTCTGATAAAAGTCTTTATATCCACCATGAGCTCTATGTCGGCGGATCCCCACAAGGGCTTGTTCTTGGTGGCGGCGATTATAAAATCGATCAATGCGCCTGACTTGGCCTTGTCGCTGAGCATGCCATTCAGCCTCTGATTGAGATTAAGGAATAGGATCTGGGCCCTGAGCCGCCTCTCCTCCAGGCCCATATGGCTCCAGACATCATAATCTGTCGGGCCTTTATGGAGGTCCTGTGTTTCCATGAGTTCCGACAACCTGCCCGTGAGCGTCTCTTCATCGAGGGCCGCGAATCGGCTGAGCTGGTCCGGCGTCCAGGACTTGATAAATTCAAGCATATTAAATACATAGTTATCGTCAACGGCGTGCGAACCCCTTACGACATAATATACGCTTACCTCGTGGCCTCCTTGTACCAATGCTTCGATAGTGTCGCGCATGGCGAGATAATCGTCGTCCAGATGAGGATTTACTATGGTGACCTTGGAATTGGGCTCGAGGCCGAGTTTCGCGGCGACATCCTCCGGCCTCGTGAGCATGCCTTCTACGTCCTGCGCTACATTGTCTTTGAGGCTGTCCCATGTGCCTTTTTGCTTAAGTGTTGATAGATTAAGCTCTCTTATTGATCTTATATCGGCGCTTCCGCGGTCAGGCAG
>CAZYBX010000173.1:0-3722 GCA_964645565.1 uncultured Planctomycetia bacterium
GAAAGAAAGACAAATACAGGCAGCATCCCCTTAAAGATGCCGAAGGCCGCGCCGGTATTATAAGTGAGGGTTATGTGCAAAACGCCTTTCAGTATCGGGATACTTTCGTCTATTTTCAGGACGGATGCCGCCAGTAATTTCGTCGCCTGGTCCAGGATCACCAATCCACCGACGATTAGAGCGGACCGCGGCGCCACTTATTTATTCTCCTCTTCCTTCTTCTTGCAGGGCATGCACAGCGGAGCGTACGGGATGGCGTTCAGCCTTTTCTTGCTTATATTCTTTCCGCAGGAAAGGCATTTGCCGTAACCCTTCTCCTCTATCCTTTTGAGCGCCTCGTCGATCTTGATCAGCGTCTCGCGCTCGCCGGAAGCCAGGTTAAGAGAGAATTCCCGGTCGTAGTTATCGGAGGCCACGTCAGCCATATGCAGCGTATACCCCGAAAGGTCGCCGGAGGCGTCTTTCTGGGACTGGCGGCGCGTCTCTCCCGTGATATTGTCAACGCTCGAGATTATCTCTTCCCTGGCCTTGATCAGCAATTGTTTGTATTTTTCGATGTCCTTTTTTGTCATCTATCTTCTCCTGTCGGCAGATTTGATTACGTCCGCGCATTTTGAGCATAGACCGTCGTGCCCCGAATCGCCGCCCACCGTGGTGCTGTAATTCCAGCAGCGCGGGCATTTTTTACCTTCGGCCTTTGCGATCTTTATGTTTACCGGTATGTCCCCCGCGTCAGCGCCATCGCCCTCCGCCTTACCGGCGATCTCAACGGAAGAGACTATAAAAAGCGAGTTGAGCAGCCCCTTAGACCGGTCCAGGAACCTGCGCCAGTCTTTGTCCGCGCTATACAGGATCACTTTGGCGTCAAGGGAACTTCCTATGACCCCCTTGCCCCGGGACTCCTCCAGCGCTTTAAGAACGGAATCCCTCAAAGGCAGCAGTTTATCGCTCCACCTCCGGATATCGTCCTCCTTGAACACCCGGGAGACCCTAGACTTCAGCTCTTCCAGGTCGGGCCAATCTTCAAGATGGATGCTCTCGCTCTTCGCCCAGGGCAATGACCTCCATACCTCTTCCGAAGTATAAGCGAGAACAGGCGCCATCACCCTCGTCAATATATTTATGATTTCGAAAAGAGCGCTTTGCGCCCCTCTTCTCGACCTCGAATCCCTGCCTGCAGTATAAAGAGTATCCTTCAAGACGTCGAGGTATACGGAAGACATCTCCACCACGCAGAAATTGTATATCGCACTAAATACCTTATGAAATGTAAAATTTCTATAATTATTTTCAGCCGTCTCCAGCAGCTTAGACGCGGTCCAAAGCGCCCATACGTCCGTTTCGGACCATTTTTCCACGGGGACTTTATCTTTGGCCGGATCGAAATCGTAGAGGTTGCCGAGCATATACCTGCACGTATTCCTGATCTTCCTGTACGCGTCGGCCAGCCTCGCGAGGATCACCTCGGACAACCGGACGTCGTCCCTGTAGTCGCATGATGCCACCCAGATACGCAGTATGTCGGCCCCGTATTTTTTCATCACGTCTTCGGGGGATATCACGTTCCCCAGGGATTTCGACATCTTCTTCCCCTCGCCGTCGACGACAAACCCGTGAGTCAGCACTGTTTTATACGGCGCTATGCCGTCGATGGCGACGGAGGCCAGGATGGCGGACTGGAACCAGCCTCTATGCTGGTCGCTTCCTTCCAGATAGAGGTCAGCCGGAAATTCGTTCCTCGGCTTAAGGACCGCCTGGTGGCTGACGCCCGATTCAAACCAGACGTCCAGTATGTCCATTTCTTTCTCGAATCCGCTTTTTCCGCATTTTTTACACTTTGTCCCGGCGGGCATCAGCCCGGAAGGGCTTTTGGCAAACCATGCCCCGGAACCTTCTTTCTCGAATATATCGGCCACATGCTCTATAATGCTCTCTTCCATGAGCAGCTCGCCGCACTCGGAGCAATAGAACGCGATTATCGGGACTCCCCACAGACGCTGCCTGGAAAGGCACCAATGGGGCCTGTTTTCCACCATCGTCGAAATGCGCTCCACGCCGGCCTCCGGCACCCATTTTACCGCCCGGCGTATTATATCTCCGACCCTGGATCTCAGGCCGTCATGGTCCACGTCCATGAAATATTGCGCGGTAGCCCTGAAGATTATGGGGTTCTTGCACCGCCAGCAGTGCGGGTAGGAATGCTCCACATCTTCGCTGTGCATGAGCGCGCCGCCTGCCGCGAGGACGGCCTTGATCTTTTTATTGGCGTCGAAGACGTGCATTCCGACGAACTCGCCGGCGGTCTCGTCGAACTTCCCCCCGGCATCCACGGGCATCAATGTGGGCAGGCCGTACTTCCTTCCCGTCAAATAGTCCTCCTGTCCGTGGCCGGGCGCGGTATGAACGCAGCCGCTGCCTTCCTCATGCGAGACATAATCGGCCAGGACCAGCTTCGATCTTCTGTCGATAAAGGGATGCCTGTATTCCAGGCCCTCGAGGTCCTTTCCGGAAAACGAGGCTATCGCTTTAGCTCCGCCGAGCTTCAGCTTCCCGCTGACTGCCTCGTGCAGGCCCTCCGCATATATCAGATAATCGCCTTTATATTCCACCAGAACGTATTTCATGGACGGCGAGACGGCCACGGCCACATTAGCCACAAGCGTCCACGGCGTCGTGGTCCAGATCAGTACATATACATCGCCCTTTAACCGCCGCAGGCCTTCCTTATTATTAAGTATATCCTTGAACCTTTCTATATCGATAAGTTTGAATCTTACGAAAACAGACGGCGACGTGTGCGATTCGTACTCGACCTCTGCCTCGGCGAGCGCCGTTTCGCATTTATAACACCAGTTTACCGGCTTCAGGTCTTTATAAATATAACCCTTGCCTACCAGTTTCGCGAACGACCTGACGATAGCGGCTTCATACTTCGGGTCCAATGTCAGATAAGGGTTTTCCCAGTCGCCGAATACGCCCAGTCTTTCGAACTGCGCCTTCTGGATCTTCACGAATTTCAGCGCGAAATCCCCGGCCTTGCCTCTGAATTTCACCTGCGGCATGTCGCCCTTCTCTATTCCGAGGTTCTTCATAAGCTGATGCTCCACGGGCAGGCCATGGCAGTCCCATCCAGGAATAAACGGCACATTATATCCGGCCATCGTATTGCACTTGACCACTATATCCTTAAGTATCTTGTTCAACACATGGCCCATGTGTATATCGCCGTTCGAATAAGGCGGGCCGTCGTGAAGGATATATTTCGCGGCCTTCTCCCTGTTTTTCATGACCAGGCGGTAGATGTCCAGCTCCTTCCAGCGCTTCAATATCTCAGGCTCGCGCTGAGGAAGGTTCGCCTTCATCGGAAAATCCGTCTTCGGAAGGTTCAGGGTATCTTTGTATTCCGGGATATTATTCTCAGACATACTTACCTATTATCAGCTTCAGCTTCTTCTTGGCTTCGGCGGGTATCGCTTCCCTGCGGGTGATGATCGCGTCCTTAAGGCTATGGCCGCATCCGCAGCTCCTCTTCTCCGGGATCGCCCGGACCGCGTTCTTTATGCCCGCCTTTGCCACCTCGGTGTTTTTCATCAGATTCTGGACGATCATCTCCACCGTGACGCCTTCGGAGACGTGCCAGCAGTCGTAGTCAGTCACCATCGCGAGCGCCGCGTAGCAGATCTCGGCTTCCCGGGACAGCCTGGCCTCAGGCATATTCGTCA
>CAZYBX010000174.1:0-3703 GCA_964645565.1 uncultured Planctomycetia bacterium
CTTCGGAAAGCGTCATGCCCGGCGGCGCCAGCAACGTTGCCCATAATATCCAGGCCCTGGGCGGCAAGGTGTATCTGGCGGGTGTAGTGGGCGATGATACCAGGGGAGACCTTCTTATAGACGAATTGGACAAAAGGGGTGTGGATACGGGCGGCATTATACGCGAACATGAGAGGCCGACGACCCTGAAGACCAGGGTCATAGCGCACCATCAGCAAGTGGTCAGGATCGACAAGGAGAAGGTGCACAATATCGGCGACGATACAGTCGATCAGATGCTGGCCTTTACCAGAAGGATAATCAAGGACATAGATGCCGTGATCATCGAGGATTACGGAAAGGGCGTGATCGTCCCGAAGTTCATCAGGGAGCTCATAAGATTGGCGAAACGCCATAAGAAGATAATCACGGTGGATCCCAAGGAGAGCCATTTTCCGCTTTATAAAAACGCGACCTGCATCACGCCGAATCTGTACGAAGCCGCGGTAGCTGTGGGTCTGAGGTCCAAGGACGATATGCCGGTAGAGGAGATCGGCTGGCGGCTCATAAGAAAGCTTAATTCCGAGGTGCTTCTGGTGACTCTGGGCGAGGACGGAATGTGCGTGTTCGAAAGAGGAGGAAAGCCGAGGATGATACCGACCGCCGCGCAGGACGTGTATGATGTCTCCGGCGCCGGCGATACCGTGATAAGCGCTTATACTCTGGCAATAGCCTCGGGCGCGAAAAATATCGAGGCGGCCCACATAGCCAACTGCGCCGCGGGGATAGTGGTGGGCAAGGTGGGGATCGCGGTGGCGACCCGGGAAGAGCTCGTCGAAAAGATCAGGCGGGAAATCAAACGCAGGCGTTAGCGGCATAAAAAGAGAGGGATGAGATGAGAGTGATAGGGATCATACCGGCAAGGTTCCATTCGACGAGATTCACGGGCAAGGTGCTTGCCGACCTCGGCGGCAAGCCGGTGGTGCAGCATGTTTGGGAGAACTCAAAAAAATCCAAGCTTCTTGACGACCTTGTGATCGCCGCCGATGACGAGCGCATCATAAGGCAGGCGGAGGTCTTCGGAGCGAAAGCCGTATATACCTCTCCCGACCAGCCGAGCGGCACCGACAGGCTGGCGGAGGTCGTAAATCCCATGGACGTGGAGATAGTGATAAACATCCAGGGCGATGAACCCATGGTGCGGCCGGAGATGATAGACGAACTGGTAAGAGGTATCCTGGACGAAAAGGATGTCAGGATGGCGACATTGGCGATAAGGATAAAGGATACGGGCGAGATCAGAAACCCGAACGTGGTGAAGGTCGTATTAGACAGGAACGGGTACGCGCTTTATTTCTCAAGATCGATCATACCTTACAGGCGCTTCGAGAACTCGAGCGTCTATTATAAACATCTCGGCCTGTATGCGTACACGAAGGATTTCCTTTTCGAATTCGTAAACCTGCCGAAATCGAATCTGGAGATGACAGAGGGGCTGGAGCAGCTGCGGGTCCTGGAGAGCGGTTACCGGATAAAAGTGATCGAGACAAAATTCGACACGGTCGGCATCGATACTCCGGATGATCTTGAGAGAGCCAGGCTCGCTATGGGCTATTAGAGGTGCATGTATGAAGGCCGTGACAGTCGGTAATATAAAGATCGGCGCAAAGCAGCCGATAGTGTTGATAGCCGGTCCTTGCGTAATAGAGGACGAAAAAAGTACCATTCGCCACGCTGAAGCGATAAAAAAGATCGCGGACGGGCTAAAGATCCCTTTTATATTCAAATCAAGCTACGATAAGGCCAACAGGACTTCGATCAGGTCATACAGGGGACCGGGCATCGAAAAGGGCCTGCGGATACTTAAACGGGTGAAGGATGACGTGGGCGTCCCGGTATTAAGCGATGTCCATACCGAAGAGGAAGCGAGGCAGGCGGGCGAGGTCCTGGATGTGATTCAGATACCGGCTTTTCTTTCAAGGCAGACAGACCTTCTCATCGCGGCGGCTAGGACAGGAAAGACCGTGAACATCAAGAAGGGGCAGTTCCTCTCGCCGTGGGAAGTGAGGCATGCCCTTGATAAAGTGAAGTCGGCGGGAAGCGGTAAGGTGTTGATAACTGAACGCGGCACCAGTTTCGGCTATAATAATCTTGTAAGCGATTTCCGCTCCATCCTGATCATGAGGGATTTCGGCGTCCCGGTCATTTACGACGCGAGCCATTCGGTCCAGATGCCCGGCGGGTTGGGCGAAAAGAGCGGCGGCGACAACAGGTTTATCCCTCCGCTTATGCTTGCCGCCGTATCCACGGGGGCTGACGGAGTTTTTGTGGAGGTCCATGAGGCCCCGGATGAGGCGCCCTGCGACGGCCCCAATATGCTGCCATTGAAAAAACTGAAGGATATCCTGACGAAGGTCAAGGAGATCGAAGGGGTGACAAGGCGATGACTATAAACAAGGCTAAGGCGGTATTGAGGACAGAGGCAAAGGCCATCCAGGACCTCATCGGAAGGATCGACCGTAACTTCGAGAAGGCGGTAAAGATGGTTTTTGACACAAAGGGCCGCATTATAGTGACGGGCATGGGAAAGCCCGGTTTCATCGCGCAGAAGATATCGGCCACCCTGTCCTCCACCGGAACGCCGAGCCTTTACCTGCATCCCGCGGAGGCGCTTCACGGAGACCTGGGCAGGGTGAAGGACGACGATTGTATAATCGCTATCTCGAACAGCGGGGAGACCGAAGAGATAGTGCGGCTTTTGCCTATCGTAAAGAAGATCGGGGTCAAATTGATAGCGATGGTCGGTAACGTCAATTCCACGCTCGCCAGAAACAGCGACTGCGTTTTGGACGTAAGCATAAAGAAGGAAGCCTGTCCGCTCGGCCTCGCCCCCACCACAAGCACCACGGTGATGCTTGCCATGGGCGACGCCCTGTCCGTCGCCCTCCAGGATAAAAAAGGTTTTAAGGTCGAGAATTTCGCATTCTTTCATCCGGGAGGCAACCTGGGGAAGAGATTACTTTTAAAAGTAGGCGACATTATGAGGACCGGTTATTCAAACCCTGTGGTTGACGAGGACAAGCTCGTAAGAGACGTGCTTCTTGATATAACTAAAGCAAGGGCCGGAAGCGCCAGCATAATCAACAAGAGAGGGACGCTTAAGGGCATATTTACCGACGGAGACTTGAGACGCCATCTCAGGGCGGAGGGGGACATCACCAATAAGAAAATAAAGGACGTCATGACGAAGGACCCCGTGTCCGTAAACAGCGATATGATGGCGATCGACGCCCTGCATATTTTGCAGGCAAAAAAGATCGATGAGGTCCCGGTAGTCGATAAGAAGGGGGCCCCGGTGGGCCTGCTCGATGTGCAGGACCTGTTGAAGGCGGGGCTGATTTAAAATGTACGATAGTAGTCACCAAGTCACCAGGACACCATATCACCAGTAAAGATAAAAACCTCGGTTTTATTACTGGTGACCTTGTGACCTGGTGACTTTGTGACCCATATGTGTTTAGCATATTTATTATGGTTAAAACCAGGGCTAAGAAGATAAAATTGCTTATCATGGACGTGGACGGCGTCCTCACGGACGGCCGGATCATTTATGCCAGCTCCGGCGACCAGCTGAAATTTTTCGACGTCACCGACGGGATGGGGTTGTCGCTTTTTTCGCGGGCCGGCTTAAAAAGCGCGATCCTCACCGCCAAAGAATCGAGGA
>CAZYBX010000175.1:0-3698 GCA_964645565.1 uncultured Planctomycetia bacterium
CTTGCGCCAGGAGGATCCAGCCCAGGCCTTCGTAATCCCTGCAGCCCCTCGAATACGCGTAGGCCACGATCTCTTCTTTGCCTTCTCCCATAAGGTCCTTTTGTATAAAATAACCTGTGCATATATCTTTTTCACGGGCACAATGAAATTCATTCATCAGATCAATAAAGTCATCTCTGCCTTTAAGATAATCTATGGAGGAGTAGATAAGCGCGCCTTCTTTCGTAAGAAGATCGAAATGCATAGTCTCATAAGGCATCAGCGAAGAGGTCCCCTCGGCCCCCGGCTCGGAGGAGCGTATTATCTCGATAGTCTCCTTGTTGTTCAAGACGGCCTTCAATACCCCGAGGAATCCGCCGTCTTCGTCGTCGATCCTGACGCAGATCTCGTTCGAGTAAAGGCCGCTGCTTTCATCCCATTCCATGTCACCTACATAAATACCGTTTTTCTTCGCCTCCTGCCACCACAGCTCGTCGGCTTGATAATAATCCGTGGTCTTGGACGTCAAGGCCGCGACCGCGCCGTATTTATTAGTGACAAAGATCTCACCGTATAACTTATAGCCGTATTCCCCTTCGTAAAAATAGACCTTTTCCATCAATTCGCGGGACAACATATTGCCGAGCAGGTCATCTATAAAAGGCCTGCTTGTCTCATACGGCCATTCCTTTTCCCTCTCGTCGATGTAGCCCTGGGCGTCATCCAGTTCATCGAATTGTTGATTCGAATTTCTTATAGTCCCGGCCAGTATAATGTCTCTTGAGCAGGCGCGCATCTCCTCTAACCTTCCATAGAGCGCCTTATCGACGTCATCTAAAATGTCCTGGGCTAAAAACGAGGCGTTCTCGCCGAACGCCTTCTCCAGTATCTTCTGGCTTCTATTGGCGGAATAAAAACCAACCACAAGGACCAATAACGCCACCGCCAGAAACCCTAATGTAAGCTTGGTGATGATCCGCATTTCCTGCTCTTTCTTATAGAAGAATAAATCCGGCTAAAAATGTGACAACGGCTATCAGGAAGGAAGCCAGGCTCGCGGCAAACGCTTTTAGACCGGTCTTTGTCAATAAGGTCTTGATATCGGCGTTCAGTCCGATCGCCGCCATCGCCGTGCACCATAATATGTCCAATATGAATTTAAAATAAGGCCTCAATATCGCGGCGGGACCGGGCAAAAAACTAAACAGGAGCCCCGCGGCCAGAAAGCCCCACAAATACCAGGGTATGTGCAATCTGCCTTTTGTGAAACTGGCGAAGAGCGGCAGTAAAAAAAGGAGGCCTATATATCGAAGGGCCTTCACCGAAAGGGCCGTCGTCTGGACGTCCCGCGACAGATCCGCCGCGGCTGTCTTGACAAAACCCGTAAATTGCAGAACTGTCCCCGCGAAGACCCCATAGTCCATATCGGATATACCCAGCCATAAGTCCAATAACGGCAATACTATGAAAAGGCCTATCAGCGCCGCGATGAAAACGGGAATCAAACTATTCGAAACTTCGTCCGGCTCAGCCTCTATCGCATCGGAGGTTATCGCGATAGCGGAAGCCCCGCATATAGCGGAGCCTGTGGCTATCAAATACCCCATCCTATCGTTCAGGCCCAGCGCGTTTGATAATATCAGCGCTGAGAGTATATAGACGATAAACACAATGGACAGTATAAAAATCAGGCTTGCATCGACCGTAGTAAACCGGACCAAATCCAGATTTACGGCGCCGTAAAATATCACGCCCGCCGGGATAAGTAACGAAGGGGTCTTTCTAAAAGCGGCTGTAGCAGCTTCGTCAAATTTCACAAAAGACTTCAAGGCGGTACCGATGACCATAGCCGTAAGCAAAGGATCTAAAATATGTATTCCGGTCAGGCCGCTTATCCCTAAAGAGCCGGCGCCTATGATAAAGGCCGTCAACAGCCCTTTTTTGCCGCTTTTTAACGCGTTCAATCTTTCCATATCTCACTCCGCATCCGGGCGCCTATCCCCGGTCCTCCGCCTTCGACGCCCTTTCTTCCAGCTCCTTTATCCTCTTCTTCAGCTCTATCATCTTAAGCTCCCTGTCCACGGCCGATTTCTGGAATACCTCCAGGTCATGAAGCTTCTTTAACAATTCCCTTTCCACCTTTATGCGCGCCGTTATATTTTCCACTATTCTGAGCGCGGCCGTGACATTCCCGCTTTTGTCTTTGACAGGCGCGGCGATTATCCTGTAATTCGCGGTCTTATCGCCTGTATTCATATCGCTTATAGTCTCGTGGATCGCCCCGTCCTTCAATGTCTTGATGAGCGGACAAAACGAACAGGGTCCATCTCCGGGAGGGATGTTTAATACCTTATAGCAGAGGGGCCCCTTAGAAACATCGATGTCGGGAAACCACTGCCTCATCAGCGCGTTAACGGCCAATACCTTCATCTCAGGACTTATAAGGCTTACGCCGACTCCGAGATTATCCACCAGGGCGTTATATTTTGATTCGGCCACGACGAGTTCATTCTTTAATTCCTCCGTTTTATCCACGATGTACCTCCGGAATTTTTAGGCCTCTATTTAAATTCGACCGACGCGTTCGCGTCGAAAGGATTTGTCCTTATTGCCAGCGAAAAAAGATACGGGTAATCGTTCTTCAGATGCCTGAGATAATCCACCCATTGAGATATCAGCTGGCTGTATGCCCTGTTTATGTCGCCCGCGAGGTGATCGATGTCGGCGTCATGCAGGCGCGTCAGATCGTTCCTATTGACGAGCTCTTCGGTAAGATGGAACACCGCCCAGAGAAGGTTTGTGAACGACTCATGCTCTAATAGATTAGGATTTTCCAGCAGGTTGAGCAGAAACTGCCTCTTTTCCCTCAATAAAGACTTTACGCCGGTCAGGTTTCCTCTTTTAACGTCGATGCCGCATTTATAATTCTTCAAGTATCTACGGATATCCAAAAATTCCCTGTCGGAGCAATCCTTGCCTATGATAAGCCTTCGCGTGATATCGGAGGCGTCGGGATCAAAAGCCGAAAACAACTTCAATAATTCCAGGCCGACTTCGCTGAAAAAAGCCCCGATGACCATATTTAGCTTGTTGAGCATGCTTCTTTTTTCCCTGTAGCCGAGTAATTGATGCAGGATAAGGGTGACGAGGAGTACCTCGATAAAGACAAACGCGATGTCGCCTATGAGGTATATAAATATGTGACGGGCGTCCCTGAAGATAAAGAAGTGGATAAGGTAAAAAAATACGGACAGGGCCACGAGGGATATGCCTAAAAATACCTGCCAATTCAAAAGCTTTTTCATTTTCGCCTTATTTCCGGTATGACGCCGCTCGCCGAAACCGATCTTATTCCTTCCGTTCATCTGCCAGAGGCCGTTATGCGCGGGTATTCTCTTCGATGCAGCCGATGAGATCTTCGGTGCTTACCGGTTTTGACAAAAAAGCCCTTCCCCCTATAAGGGCAAATTTGGCCAATGCCTCTTTTTTTGTCACAGCCGCCGTAAGGAACACTATGGGAATGTCTTTGACGCTCTCGTCATCCTTTATCTGGACCGCGACCTCCGCGCCGTCTATCTCCGGCATGATCACATCCAGAAATATCAGGTCTGGCCTGACTCTTTTTACGAAGGGGACGCACCTGAGGCCGTTATTCTTGGTCTCCACCTCGTACCTGCCCGTCTTTTCGAGGTTCAGCTTCACTGTGCTTGTGAAATTCT
>CAZYBX010000176.1:0-3694 GCA_964645565.1 uncultured Planctomycetia bacterium
CGTCCGGAAGGTTTGAAGCGGAATATACCAAAGGGTCTGATTCCGGGTCTGTTGCTTCGATTTGAAACTCTAATAACTCACCTTCGTCTACTTCTTTATTACCTATAGGATGAAGAACAGGTGGTCCGTCACTTATCTCGGCCACCGTTATCGTAATATCTTCCGAGTCCTTATTGTCGTTTTCTATTCTATATTCCAGGGACGGGGGTGTAAAGTTAGCTGTCCATCTCGCTGTATTGCTTACCCTCACTTCGTCAAAATATCCGTTGAAATACATACCGTCATCGACTCTATACCCCAGCTTGTACGTCGTAGAGCTTTGGATATTGCCTGTGGCCGTTTGCGTGCTTCCTATCTGCACTCCATCCACAAATACCCTCAAATTGCCGTTTGCTCTTGATATGGCGAGATGGTACCACTGTCCTGTGTTGGGATTCCAGGAAAAGAAATACGAGGTAGAGGCAATATACACAACAAGTACGTCGTAATACAACACCTGCATTGCAGAGCTATAACCGTTATCGATTATGGGCCTTATGCCTGTTTTTGTTGTAAAATTGACCCACATATCGACCGTAAAATCACCTGTACCAAAATCCCAATCGTCAGAATCCGAAGCGCTCAAGTACGACGAGCCGTCGAGCTTAAGAGAGCCTGCCCCGAATTTCTTTACGGAAGTGTCTATATGTGCGTTTCCGTGCCCGCTTACACTATGTCCGCTTAGTGAGCTGTCAGTAAAGCCTGTATTAAGATGAAGAAGCAGTTCTGAGAGAGTATCACCTTCTTCACTCACTTCAAAATGGACGTCCTCGTATGTGCCGGCCTGGTCGCTGGCGGGTACCCATTGAAAAACGCGCGTCACGGGATCAAAGGTCGCGCCGTCCGGAAGGTTTGAAGCGGAATATACCAAAGGGTCTGATTCCGGGTCTGTTGCTTCGATTTGAAACTCTAATAACTCACCTTCGTCTACGGACTTGTTCCCTATCGGGTCTAAAACCGGAGGATTGTTCTCGGGTTCCTCCGCGAAGGCTTCGGTTCTAATGGACGACTTAATCGCTCCCGGCAGAGGAAATATTTCGGAAAGAGGCAGGACGAAGGTGATATGCAGCGCTATAAGGCTGCTTATGAAAACCTTCTCCAGAATCGTATACTTCGTCCTCAGAAACATCTCATCCTCTATTCTAATGTTTGATACGTAAACGTCTTAGCGGGCAAAGTGCCTCCCTGCCCGTCTTTAAGCTGAATCGAATATAGTAATGAGCGGGATGTATCACCACTCATGGTGTAACTTAAGTCATAGGTCCATACTATAGCTGAATCTACGCTGATCGTTATCTTATCGAGCCTCTTCTTAATAATTATCGGCCAGCCTGTCCGGTTGCTGTAAATAGGATCGGGCCTTTGTGAACCTTCATACACAAATTCGATCCTTTTATCCGCCGCGAGCGCCGGACTGCAGGCGTCATTGCTTGTATAATCGATATATTGAAGATAGACCGAGCCGTCTTCCTTTATATAACTATAGGTCATGGCGTTGCCGTAGACATCCACGACCTTATCTATATACCAGGCGAATACGTAATCCGTATTAGTGAGGTGCGTCATTCTTGAGGCAATCGTGGAGCCGAAATAAAACCGCGTGCCGGATTTATCGTAGGCGATCCATTTCTTTTCCGCGCTCACATATACGTATTTAGTGAAGGCGCCTTCGATTTTCGCGCGATATTCGTCTGTCTCGACCTCTACCAGCTCCGAGCCTCCGGCTATAAAATCTTTGTCGCTGTTATAGCGGGGAACACCCTTTTTAGTGGAGCGCTGTATCGCCGCTACCGGAACGCCCCAGCCCACGCCGCATATGCCGTTCGGATTACTTGAGGAATATGTCAGAGCCACATTCGGCTGGACGTTCTTCCTTCCGGGCGGGACTACGACGGGAATATTGAGGGTCGCGGCTCCTGTGGCCAGGTCGGTCGAAAACGATTCGCCCATAAGCGAAGAAAATGCGCCTTCAATAGCCGAAGGCGACGCGGGCGGCGGAGTTGGTTCGGCGCTTACTTGAGTTGCCGCGCAAAGCGGACCGAGCGCTATTATAAGCGCCATTATTGCCCTCATCCGCGTTTTCCCTATTTTATTCGTATGTGCTCTCATGGCTTAAATTCCCGGTTTTATCGGTTTATGCGCTCTATACACCTTGATCTCTTCAGCTGACTTGTTTCCGGCCTCATCCGACGCCTCTATTGCTACAATATTAGAGCCTTTTTTCAAATTCTTATGGCGGCAAAACGGCTTTCCGTCTATCGTTCCGTTCACGTCGACCCGCTGCTCAATAAGTACCGAGCCGCAGGCCGGGCCGTCTATTATGATAGCCGGCGGTATCGTATCCAGCGTTACTGATACAAACACAGATTCGCTTTCCATGCCCTCTTTATCGCGAGAGGTCATTATTAATGAATTCAACCCCTCGCACAAATACATGTCTAAATCCCAGTCCCTGTAATTATCAAGGGGGATGGCTTCGTAGCCGTCGATATATATAGAGGTAGCCCTGTCTTTCGTTCCGCATAAAGGCTGTACGGGGATATTGGTTGGATCCTTGAATGGCCTGTGCTTCGGCGCGTTGGGGCCGCGTTTTACATCGATGAATTCTGTATCCAGCGAATAGCTGGCGCTTTCTGCCCTGCCGCCGAACATGTTTCCGATCTCGACGTTGAGTAAAATATAGTTTAAAGAGCTCGCTTGGCCGGCGGATATGATGACTCTGGCTTCCCGGAGGACAAAATGACGGCTTGAATATTCCGCGGCACATAAAATATCGGCTAAGATACATATTAGAAAAATCGCCGGAAGGATAATTTTTAATCGTCGCATGATAATACCGTCCTTTTGGAGGTCGCGTCTTTATTTTTCAGAAACAATCGAATATGGCACGCTTGTCAGCTTGAATCGCGGTGACATCTCGCCGTCAGCCTCTACTTCGACGCCAAGCCAATACTGCTTGTCGAAAGGCAGATCCAGATTTTTTACGCTGCCCAGCTCGACATCCAGTAAGCCCTTCTCTATATTGATACGTCCCTGCTCCTCCACCCATAACGGCATAACAGCGCCTTCAGAGTCATACATCTTAAATGACACCGAGTAAATGCCATCCAGCGGTAAGCCTTTTTTGTCGCAAAGCTTACCCTGAAACCGTATAAGGCGGGGGGCGGAAATATCGTCCGCATATATCAAAGGCTGACAAAAAAGTATAACCAATAGACTGACTGTGATTACTGGGATCGACGTTCTCATTTTGGCTCTCCTTTCAACTGTGTTTCAAAAACACTTAAGTATAGGTGGATAAAAAAATCTGACTTTATCTTACCTCAACTGCAAAACAAGTATGCCATATGTATTGCTGTTTGTCAAATTTTGATGACGTTTAACAGCAAAAAATATTGGCCGGTCTTTTCCTCTTCTTCTTTGTTTTCAAGCCGTTATGATTTTCTGTTAAGATATAAAAATGTTAGAATATCATTTGACCTTCTGCGATTCGGATATCAAAAAAAAGCAAGGTTTTCTATTGACATAAGAGCGATTTTTGGGTAAGCTTGGGTTAGAGAAGGGACTGAGCCCGAAAGAGGTCAGATTCCTCGCGATGCGGCTATCTATACTTGCAGGCGGGGCTACAAAGCAGGAGGAAGATCCTGTCGATACC
>CAZYBX010000177.1:0-3655 GCA_964645565.1 uncultured Planctomycetia bacterium
ATGCGTATATACTGTCAACGCCGAAAGCGCAGGATGTTACCCTTGGCTTCGCCTTAGCGTATTCGTTTATCGGCGTTATTCTCCTGGTCGGGTTTTTTCGCGTTAAAGGGCCCCAAAGGCTGATTCGCATAAAAGAGGGAGACGATACATTGACTATTCCGGTGAAAACAGTAGAGGATTTTATCGATGCGATCCTCTCCAGGAATTCCCATGCAAGTGATTTTCATGCGAAGGTCGGCAACAAGGGGAATCGGATATCTATCGCTATATCCTTGGGATTTGATCAATCCCCGCCCGTGCGCCAGACGGTAAGCCGGATGAGGACGCTCTTGAAAGAGGAAATAAAGCGTGTTTTTGAGTTCAGTCCCGTCACGATCAATTTTCTGGTGGAGACCGTCGGCGCTAATCCCGAAAAGGAAGATTTTCAAAATGAAACAGAGGATAAAAATCAGCCGGAGCCGGAGGACGTTTTTACGGACAAAAACCTCGCTGATAAGATAAATGGAGATAGCGGCGATCAGGACTCTCATAGTGAAGACGTCTTTAGCGGCAAGCAGGAATTTAAAAAAATGCCCTGGGTTAGATAAAAATGAACGATAGCTCTGCCGGATTAGGCCGTATGTTTTGGGTGCTGATTTTACTGCTGTTTTTTCCAATCAGCGCTATCTTTATCAATACGATGCCGTATTCAGGCCGGGCTCACATGACCCCATCTTCTAAAGCTATCCGCCCCGCCGCTATTCCTGTTCGGGAAGCGGCCGGACCTTCAGTGCCCGCTCTTCCGGCCGTGGAGACGGCATTCGGCAAAGAACGCATAAAAGGTATTTATTTTTACGGAGAGGGCAAACCGCTCAGCAGAGTGGAAGGCGACAGTTTGGTGTTGGCCGCGGAAGGCTCATCTTCCTGGGCATACGCGAGATTGGTCCTCAGAGAGGAGCTTGACCTGTGGAATGATTCTATCGCGTTTCTTGCCAGATGCGAAGAGGGTAAGGAAATCCTGAAAGTAGGTATGATGGATAATACCATGAGGACTATGCCCGAGAAAAACAACTTTTTCATTAAATTGACATCTGATTGGCAAAAGGTAGTTATCGGCAGGGACAGGGTAAGGACCGGCGGCATAGATGAAAGCAAGGTTGTTTCCATTAATTTCATAATAAACGCAGATTCCGGCCCGCAAAAAAGCGTCAGCAAGATTTACATAAAAGATTTCCGTATTTTTCAGAAAGATAACGAGTTTAACTAAAAGAGGCGCAGGTTGCAATGATTCATGTCGTCATGGGAATTGGTATCCGGGTCATTGGTAACCTTGCATAATCGCAGCATTTATGGTAAACTCGTACTAAGAATTTGATGGGAAAGTTGAAGAGAAAGAACCTTTAAACTTAGTTAATATTGGGAGGGCATATGGGGCTTAAAGCTAAATCCGGGTTAGGATTGGGCGCAGGAAGCGGGTTAGGGCTTGGGTTGGGTCATGGCCACGCCTATGCTGCGGCAGCGGGCGCAACGGTTCTCGGAACAACCCTTTTAATCGCCGCCGGAGTTCTTCCGGTAGTAGGTTTAGTTGGCCTGGCGCGAAGGAAGAAGAAGGAAGCGAAAGCGTAAATAAGACCGAAGTCGAGAGAACGCCTCTGGTTTATAAAAAAAGGAGGGTAAAGAATGGGCATAGGCACTCTTATTTTATTGGGATTAGTTGTAGGTGAAGTAGTTGCGCTTGCGAAAATCAGCAAACAGGACAGGCGCATTAAGGAATTAGAGGAAGAGGCTGGAATAGCAGGAAAGAAGCAGAAATAATAATCAGTTACAGACGAAGGGGCTATCGTGATAAAAGCCAAAAGAAGGAAGAGGAGCCATAAAAGGCGTAAAGTCCCGGGCCGCGGGCCGGAAATGAAAAAGAAATCCGCTAAACAGCGCGGTTTTTTGGAATGGTTATTCTTTGAACTTGGCGTTATAGTAAAGAGATGCGGATGTTTGTTGAGTAATAAATCCTAGTTGTAACGTATGAATCCGATAAGAAGCAAACTGGCGGATTTTTTGACGGAAAAAGCTAAAATCGGCTTAAAAGAGTTGAAGAAAGACCCTTCTTACGCGAAATACTTAAAAAAATTAGACGTAGGCTCTATTCTGGAAGAAGATATAAAGAAAATTACCGGCGAAGTAAGCTTTAAAGAAGCCGCAATTATGTTTGCGTTGTTTTCTAAGGTTAAGACCGCGCCCGAAAACGAAAAAGGCGGGATAAAAAAAGAAATTAAAGAAATCTCAAAGAACGTGATCGGCCGAGTGGAAAATAAATCAGGAAGACTCAAAACCCCCCAGAGGTTTCGAGACCTCTTGCTAAGCCTTTGACTTAAAATAAAACCAGCCATAGAAACGCCGCGCAAGCCGAGAGATAAACCCTCAAAAAAATCTTTCACATTTACCCCTGGTGAACACGAGCGGTTCCTCTTTTTAAATCGGGCCGGATTATAGAAAGATTATGCAAAAATGTTGACAAACCCGGGAAAATAATATATTATTGAGATTGCAACATAGGTACAATAAGGATATTTAATGACGGGCCCGAGGGCCGTTTTTAAAGAATATTGTAAAAAGAACGGTATGCGGTATACTCCCGAAAGAGACGTTGTTATTGAGGAGATATACCGCAGAGACGGCCATTTCGACATAGATAATCTTTTCTTGCGCATCCGCAACCGTTATCCCAAGCTTAAACTTGCCAAAGGTTCTATCTACCGGACAGTTCCTCACCTTATAAAAGCGGGACTCATAAGGGAATCTCTCGCGGAAGACAGCCATATTTCTTACGAGCATACATTGGGCCACGCCCATCACGACCACATGAAGTGCGTATCCTGTGGAAGGATCTTCGAGTTCTACGAGGAAGATATAGACAAAATGCAGCAGGACCTCTGCAAAAGGCGCAGGTTCAAGATGCTCTGGCACACGCATGTCATCACCGGTTATTGCGCGAAATGCCGGGGTAAAAAAGAGAAAGATGATTAAATGACGGACAAAGAGAATGTTAAAAAAATAGCCATTATAGGCCTGCCCAATACCGGCAAGAGCCAGGTATTCAATAATCTTACCAGGGAGTATACGGTGGTAGCGAATTATCCGTTTACTACGGTTGAGATGAAAAAAGCGAGGCGTGAGATCGGAGGCCGGGCTTATGAGATAATAGATACACCGGGGCTTCATTGTCTTTACATCCATTCCGAAGAAGAACTGGCTGTGCGGGATATGTTGTTAAAGGAAAAACCCGATGTGATAATCCAGTGCATAGACGCGAATAATTTAAAACAGTCTCTTGTCTTGACTTCTGATTTGCTGGAGCTGGGGATCCCGATGGTGATATCCCTGAATGCGATAGACGAAACCACAAAAAAGGGGAGATGGATTGATTCCGATGAATTGTCGCATCTTTTGGGCATTCCGGTCATAGAATCAGTGGCAATAAACGGCATAGGCACCGAGGATTTGAAGGATTCGCTGACAAACGCGAAAATCGGTAAATGGAATGTCCGATACGGCGAAATAATAGAAAGTGGAATAGCCTCTATTGTGTCAAAATTGCCCGAAGGGATTATGGGTAAGCGGAAGCTCGCGGTCCTTCTTTTGTTGAACGACCCCTTCCTGACGGATTACATAAGTAATA
>CAZYBX010000178.1:0-3652 GCA_964645565.1 uncultured Planctomycetia bacterium
CAAAGCATTGAAAAAGGGAAACAAGGATAAAGATAACAAGAATGACAAAGGAGGAGGACAAGCTCATAAGGGAAAGCTTATAGTGGATACGACCTGCGTGCCTGCTGATATAAGGTATCCTACCGATCTGGGATTATTAAATGAAGCCAGGGAGAAAGCGGAGCATATAATAGATGTATTGTATAAACCGTTAAGAGGCAGAGAACAGAAATTAAGGACGTACAGGAGAAAAGCAAGAAGAGATTATTTAAGATGTGCCAAAAAGAAAAGAGTGACACAAAAGGAGCTTTCCAAAGCCATAGGGGAACAACTCAGGTATTTGAGAAGGGATTTAGGGCATATTTCCGTTTTAATACAAAAAAGTTCAATAAAACTGCTAAAGAAAAAAGAGTATAAAGACCTGCTTGTGATACAAGAATTATACAGGCAGCAGCAGTATATGTATGACAACAGGACGCATAAAATATCAGGGAGGATAGTGAGTATATCACAACCACATGTACGGCCGATAGTAAGAGGAAAAGCGGCAGCCCCTGTAGAGTTTGGGGCGAAAATATCGGTGAGCTTGATAGACGGCTATAGTTTTTTGGATCGTTTAAGCTGGGAGCCGTTTCACGAATCAAGTGCTTTAAAAAAACAGGTAGAGAAATATTATAAGAGATTTGGATATTATCCCAAATCAGTACATGCAGATAAGATTTATCGGACAAGGGATAATGTTTTGTATTGCAAGGCTAAAGGCATTAGAATAACAGGGCCTGCTTTAGGAAGGCCAAAGAAATCGGCTTTAGAAAGTGAAAAAGAGCGGGCAAGAATAAACGCTGTGCTAAGAAGAGATGAAAGAGAGAGGATACCCATAGAAGGAAAGTTTGGACAGGGGAAACGCCGGTTTAGTCTGGATAGAATAATGACAAAGCTTACATGTACAAGTGAAACATCTATTGGAATTATATTCATGGTGATGAATCTGGAGAAGATTCTTAGAGACATTATATTTTTCTTTTTTCACTTTTTGTTACATAGCCTGGGAAATACAACAAAATCACCCTATTTTGTTAGACAAAATCGTTGAAAATGACTTTTTCAGGAAGCCCTAAGTAATGAACGCTCGCCAATTGAACCCATTGTCTGGATAATCCCCACTGTAATTTGTTTGGTATACTCAATAGGATTTTTTAGTATAATATCCAAAGCGGCGTTTTGATATAATTCTGTCCTTTCCGCCTGCGATAGATTATCCAAATTTGAATATTGCGAATACAGTCTTTCTTGAGCCTCGCTAAAAGTAATTCCTTCTTTATAAGATGATGCACCTGCGGCTCAATAAAAGAGCAAATTAATATTTTTAATCCACTGAGTATTCGAATGTTCCGATTCTTATAAAATTTCTTACTTGCCAACCACCAACAAGAATAAATGATGCCTAATCTGAGCGATTTTCACCTATATAATAAAATACCTCCTTGTGGCATAATGAGTTAGGAAACAACAAAGAACACCCAGGAGGTGAATTAATAATGAATCTGCTGTCAACTATAAAATAGACAAAATTGAAACTACAAATGACTGTTTGTCCAGCAGGGCCGGGTTGACCATAATTACAAGATATTTGCGAAGCATCGGGATCGTAAAACTTCTTGTCAAGAGGCCAATTTATTTACGAAAGGATTTTCATTTCTAAAAAGAAGCAGCAAGGGGACATCACTTTTATCTATCTTTCATCAGCTAATCTGTTTCTATTTTGATGGTACAAGTTTTCGTCTTGTCAGGTTCGATCAGCTGAAAGAGGATTCAGGGTATGCCGCGAGTATAGAAACACCCCAAAAGGATATGCTTTCTTCCCATGCTGTGAAGCGATTTTTTAAGAGCATCTCTATCGTGCGGGTATGGTTTTTTCGCAAGATTCTCCATAGATTATTTTTATGGAAATTATCCAAAGAGAAACCGGAGATAATTAAGCTTGGTATTGATACGATGTTCATGGATAATGACGATGCCTTGAAACGTGAAGGAGTAGAGCCGACCTACAAGTGTCGATGTGCACTTTATTCTAGCAGAATAATAGTTCTTTTTCGCAGAATCAGCTGACAGAGAAAAAAGATTCGCAGGGAAAATTGACCGATAAAAAGGGAGGGATGACCGCTCAAACCAGCAGCCATCCCTGATGCTCAAGATCTTGGTGAACCTTGATACTACCCTTATCGGTTACTATTGCGTAAATTCAAATTCAAGGCAAGAGGTATCCCTGGCGTTGTCCCGATTGCGGGGCAGTACACACCTGCCGACCCCAAAACTTCCGGTGCCGTTTTCTGGCGCCGATCAGCGTCATTCTCGAAAGTCTTCGCCGGAAACTCATGGGCGCGCCATGGGACAAACGCATCAGCCGCCAGCGGCAACAATATTGGCGCCGCGGGTACGGCATCCAGAGCATGTTTCATGGCTTGCCCGCCATGCCGTTGGAGTCTCTCCTTGCCGACGGTATCATCGCGGCCACCCATTCGCTCATTGACCGTGCGCTTCCTCTCCGGCCTCATCCACCCCACTCAAGGTTTGCGTCGACAGGACCCCCGTAACGGACGATAGTGGGCGCAAGGAGGATTTTCATGAACGACGAACTACGTAAGCAAATCGCGCTTTTCCGCTTCGGGCTTATCAGCGCCCTGGTGGGCCGAAAAGGTTTGAGCCGCGGCGAACAAGAAGCCTGCCTCACACGCATTATTAAACAAGGGTGGGACATCCCCGGTTCGGCGCGTTCGTCCATCGCACGCTCCACGGTGCTGCGCCGGCCGGCCCTCTATCAGCAAGGCGGCGAACGATTGGAATCGCTTGAGCCGAAACCGCGCAAGGATCGCGGTCGGGGCCGCGCCCTGGACCCCGAAATCGAAGAGGCCGTCATTCGGCTGCGCAAGGAAAACCCCGCAGTCAGCCTGCCGGTGTTTTTCAAGCTGGCCCGTTCCCGCGCTCTATTCCCTGTCGGGGGGCGCACCCCCTCCAAAGACAGCCTGTACCGTCTTTTTTAAGCGTCACGGCCTGGACAAGGACACCCGGCTGCCGGAGGATCGCCGCAAGTTTGAAACCGAGCTGGTCAACAATCTCCGGCAATCGGATCGCATGCACGGCCCCCGCATCATCGCCGACGGTAAACTCCGCAAAAGCTATCTCTTCGCCATCATCGACGACCATTCCCGGCTCATCACAGACGCCCGCTTCTATCTGTCCAAAAACGTAGACTGCTATCGCGACTGTTTGGTCAGGGCGTTTGAGAAATGCGGCCTCCCGCGCCGGCTGTATGTCAACAACGGCAGCGCCTTCCGGTCCAATAACCTCAAATACGCCTGCGTCCGCCTCGGGGTCGCGCTCCTGCATTCACGGCCCTATGTGCCGCAAGGCAGAGGGAAAATCGAGCGTTTCTTCCTCACGATCAGGACTCAATTGCTGCCTCTCGTCGGCGAAAAGTGTACACTCGAAAAGCTCAACCAACTTCTGACCGAATGGATCAATGACGATTATCACACGCGTGTCCATTCCACAACCGGCCAGAGCCCGCTCGAACGCTATCTCGCTCAAGTGACGGTTTTGCGGAGCGCGCCCAAAGATCTCCGTGATTATTTCCGCTTAAGCGTGCGCCGCAATGTCGACAAAGACCGTACCG
>CAZYBX010000179.1:0-3624 GCA_964645565.1 uncultured Planctomycetia bacterium
TCTTTCGTAGGCCAGGAAGATGATCATTCCCCCCGCCGCCAACTGCTCTTCCGCGTCCTCGCCGAATTGTATGCTTTTTGAGTGTGACGCTTCTGACCATTTATTCGGCTCTACCTTGATCTCGAAGGTGTTCGACCAGCAGAAGCCGTTTATATCCTGCATGTCCAGCTTGAAGTATATCGTGTGCCCGGCCGGCGCATAAGGCTCCGCGGTTATCACAAAGGTGTCCTCCGGCGTCACGGTGTCTCCCACGGCGATGTCGCCGTAAGCCACACTGTCTTTCTCTATCTTTACATAGGCGTTGGGCTTGGCCAGGGTGAGCGTGGCCATGACGTCTTCGGCGCGGAATGTCCCCGCGTTCTTCAGTGATATGGCCAGCTCCACCTTTTCGCCCGGGTTGAGCGCCCTGTCGCCGTTTACCATAAATGTGTCGCCCGATGCGGAAAAAAAGTCTTTTATGAAATGGCCGGCGTAACAGATCGCGGGGCCCGGTTCTATCGTGATCTCAACCGGGATAAAGACCTCGCGCTGGCCGGAGTCATTGGTAAGGACCCTTATGCTTTCGGTATAAGTGCCCGCCTTAAGCCCTGTAGGATTAATAGTAAACACCACCTCGCCGGTATTGCCTCCCTCGCCCATCGGGTCAGCATCGATGTCCTCCCAGTAAGGAACGCCGTTCAGCCAATCCGCGCAGGCGTATTTCTCTTTACCGTTCTCTATATAACCACTCTCCCTCCATACCTTGTGGAATTGAAGTATCATGTATGAGAGAAGGGCGCCGCCTTCTCCCGCGTCGTTTCTGATCGTAATCGACTTTGTGATAGGCGATGTGCTGCCTTCCGGTATCCTTATGTTCGTAAGATCGTCCAGCCCCAGCAATGTCATTTTCGGGCCGCGGATGAAGAATCTGTAATACCTGCCGCCGTTATCGTCATAGAACTTGTTTCCCGCCTTGTCTTCGGATTCGACGGCATAGTAGTATTCCACGTCAGTCTCTAACTCGCAGAAATAGACGCTATGGAGGGTATCATACATAAGCACCACTGCCTTTTCGCCAAGGTCGGGCGTCTTGCCGTAATAGACCCTGCTTATGGACGCCTCGTTAGTCTCCCACTCTATTGTGACGCAGGCGCCGTTCGTTATCGAGACAGACCTGGTAGCCACCATCGGGCCGTCGGTTATTCTGGGAGGTACGCCGTCCACGATGACTGTCTTTGTGTTCACCTCGGCCGGGTCCTGCTCATAATAGAAAACAGTCATCTCGTCGTAGTCGCTCACCTGAAGTTTCCAGTCGCCCGGGACCGGCGTGCCGGCTACCAAGTCGATAGTTCCTTCAAAAACCGGCATGTTAGGGAACGTTCTTGTGAGAGTGATCCGCTCGGGCGTTTGTTCAGTGATGCCCGTGACTTCCACTGTTATGCTCGGCGCATCATAGTTGCCGTCCAGGACGTATATCTTCGCGGTCTGGCCGGCCGCGTAAAAATCCTTCTCAAATCCGACGAAGCCGTCCTCGAACGTAAAATTGATTTCAAGCTCCGGGTCTCCGAAGAGAGTCAACTCAAAATAGCACCACCTGATAGCCGATTTGCCCCAAAAGGCATTGCTTAGGTTGTTATGTTTTGAAATTTCGTTGGCCAGGCCGAGATGAAATTCCCTCCCGCTGAACAAGGTGTTCCAGAACTGTCTGTCGAAGAATTGGGAAGGGCCCGCCGTAGAGCCTCCCGCGCCCCAGCCATACCGAGTGTTTCCGATATAAGCGAAGGCGCCTGATGCGTTGTTCACAAAATGCTCCGCGATACAATGCTTTTCGAAATTGCCGGGCAGGCAGCCCTGCGAATACGCGAAGAAGGGGCTTGAGTAATTACTAAGGCCGTCGGCGTCTTCGTTATACAGCCTCATATTATAGTTCCACTCCGAGTGGCCAAGGTGGTTGATCAGGTGTACTCCATTGTTTATTCTATTTATCAACTCGGTCTTAGGCCAGTTGGCGCCGCACGTCTCGCAATCCCCCTCCTCCCATAGCGCGTCGTAGAGTTTATCTATTTCCAAAAAGGGATATGTCTTAAAGCCTCTTGTCGGGGGGGCATATGTGCCGCGGGTGCCGGCGTCAAATTCAGTGCTTGCCCCCTCCACCACCTCGTCCATATAAGGCATCGCGTAGCAGTAAGGGTATTCGCCGAACTGTCCGCCGAGATATTCGCCTACGTGGAGTGTCTTCAGAGCCGAAGTCATGCCGCCCCTATATTTGAACTGTTTTGCGACGAAGTTCGAAAGCTCCCCGCGAGTGACGCAGGGCACTCTGCCTATCGCCACCTCAGCCATAAGGTCTATCTCCTGGCTGGAAAGGTATTCATAGCCGGCGGCGCCCCAATTGATGTCGCTGCCGTCCTCTTGCTCGCCATAGACGCCGTTATTGTTGGAGTCCATGCTCCCGTCCAGGCAGCAGTAATAGAGGTCTGATATGATGTCTTCACCTTCTTCCCTGAGATACCTTAGCGGTATGATTTCCGTATCATAGACATTGCCCGTAGCGTCGCCGCCGAGTATGACATACCGGACTCCCCACGGCCGGTAGACGTCTTTTATGAAGTTACGTATTTTTTCAGCTTTGTCCTTACCCTGGTATGAGGCGTATATGTCTTCGACCGTTACTATTGTGCCTGTTATGCCGCGGCTTCTCTTTTCCTCCAATAGTGACTGAAAATTATAAGAATCAGGTGCGCCGGGCGCGTTTTTCAGATTTTCATTTGTTATGATCAAGACCGTATATGGCGGCGAATCGTTTTCAGCGAACAACTCGAGGCCGGCTTTTTCACCCATCTGAGGGTCCTGCATGATATAGCCGTTGTCTTCGGCCATAGCTTCCTCCGCCAGGACGTCGTAGGTGGAGATATCCTGCGGGTTGTCGACAAACGCCATCACTTTTTCCCTGTCCGCGTCGAGATTTCTGAAATTCGCGTACGGCGACGCTAAAGGCGCCTGCACGGAGCTATCGGAATCCGGGGGAGTCAAATCCAGGGGCTCGAAATCCACTTTAAGCGAGACGTCTTTATAATATGAAAGCTTTCCGCTTGCCGGTTCATATTCCGTGGCATGAAGTATGAATACGGCTATCTGGTAGCCGTTCATCGACTGCATCATTACGCCCGCATACATCTTCTCAGGATACGGGTCCTTTGATTCATATATTTCAGGATCGGGGAGCGTTTTCTCGATCGGGCCGTCATAGCTCAGGGGATAATTTTTCTGGCCGGGTTGAAGCTTGAATTGACCCGGGAGTTCCACTTTTTCGCCAAGGACCGCTTCGGCGCCGGACACTTTTTTACCGGCAGGCACTAATACATATACGCCTTTGGTCGGAAGCTGTGGATATCCGGGCGAGGCCATGGAGTCAAAGCCTTCAATATGCACAAGCTGCTCGCCATCCTCGACCATTGTTATAGTGGGTGTGGGGATATTCTGAAGCGCGACTTCAACAGTATTGTCTTTTGTGGTGGATGTTATATTGAAAGGCTTGATGGCGTCATCCGGCTCCTCTTCCAGCTTTTGACCCAGGAACCAGTACCAGCTTTTCTTGGCAGGGGTGTATTCTTCATCAGCCGCGAGGCTTAAATTAGCAGATAA
>CAZYBX010000180.1:0-3606 GCA_964645565.1 uncultured Planctomycetia bacterium
GGCCTAATAGATACCCCTTACCCCCTTCGACTTCCAGGTTGATAAGTGTCTTCAATTCGTCTTCGGTCTCGATCCCTTCGCCTATGGAGACGATCTTACTTTCCTTACAGAGCAGCGCGATCGCCTTCACGAGATTCTGCTTCACCGGATTCTTGTCTATCTCCCGGACAAGCGCCATATCGATCTTGACGAAATCAGGCCTCAATTCGACAATAGCTTCCAGGCTCGAATAACCGCTGCCTACGTCATCGAGAGATATCCTGAAGCCCTTCGCCTTAAATGACCTCATTATATCGCAAAAAGCGGGAAAATCCCTGATCTCCGAACGTTCAGTGATCTCCAGGACGATCTGCTCCGGCGTGCTGTAAAGAGCGAGGATCTCCTTGATACTCTCCGTTTCCATAAGATACGGGCTCGTATTGAAGAATACGAGCGTGTTTTTGATATCCTCCCCCAGCTTAGCCAATGCCTTTTTGCGGCATACCTTTTCAAGCTCGAAGAGCATCCCGTATGTCAAGGCGCATTGAAACAGCTTGTCGGGCCTTGCCAGCCTGCTGTCTTTTGGGCCGCGCGTAAGGACCTCATAACCGAATATCGTCCGAGGCCTCAATAAAAACAGCGGCTGGAACATCATTTCCACCAGTCCGTCGCTGATTATATTCTTAAGCTCTTCGAACAATACCGCCTGGTCCTTATGGACCTCCTCCACGAGGCCGCTCCGCCGCAACAATGCCTCGATGCGGGCGAAGAGCTCCTCGACGTTGAAGGATTTCGTGACATAGTCATCCGCGCCTATCTTCAGCCCCTCCACCTTATCCTGGGTCAGTTTTTTTCCGGTAAGCATTATTATGGGGATATGTTTCGTCTCTTCGGCCTGACGAAGCCTGTTGCAGACTTCGTAGCCGCTTACGATAGGTATGGTTACGTCAAGTAATATAAGATCCGGCTTATCCTTGGCTCTTTTCAACCCGTCTTCGCTGTTATGGGCCCTGCTTACCGCATAACCCCGCGTCTCGAGTATCATAGCGAGGGTCTCCACGAAATCGACGTCGTCATCCACCAGTAATATATGTTTCTTCGGCATGATTCTTACCCAATTTCTTTCTTTATATTTTGAGTTAAGGATACCACAAAAATACGCTATGTTCAACTTTAATCGCGTAGGAGGGCTACTCTCTGCTGTTCATAACCTTCTGCGCTTTTTCTATCAGCGCGTCCACCGAATACGGTCTGGCGAAAAAGCCGGCGGCGCCCATCTTTTCGAAGACCCTTTTCACGCCGGATTTTTTACTTTGCACGATTATCGGTATATCGGCGTATTCTTTTTTGAGCCGTATCTCTTTAAACAATTGCCGGCCGCTCATTGCCCCCTCCAGAGGAACGGCCATTATGATCAGGTCTATCCAGCCCGCCTTTAACAGCTCAAGCGCCTCACTCCCCCTGTAACTGTAATCCGCCAGATAGCCCAATTCCTCAAAACGCGTCTTCAGCATCATACCCTGCATGATATCGCTGTCCACTATAAGCACCCTTTCCTGGCCTATCATTTCCACGCCTTCCTTCGCTTCCATGGCGGAGGGCCTCTTTAATTCTATCTTATGGAGCTCGCCCGCTGAAAGCATATGGCGCTTGCCGTATATCTCCACCGGTACGGAATTCCGTCCGGCGCGCGAGTATGGGATAAAAATATCTATTTGTTTTAAGGTGATCCGCAGGAGCACCCACGCGCCTTTATATAGAAAACGCAGTTTGATGCTGCGCCAGTTTTGAGGCAGCCTGGGATTTAACTTAACGGAGTCTTCCGATATCTCCACTCCGGCAAAACAGCGTATCGCGATGTCGATCGAGCCGCCCATGACTCCCGTGTGCACCCCTTCCGGAGTCGTCCCGCCCTGCGTATCGTATATGTCGGATTTCAGGACATCCAGGTACATCCGCCAGGTCTCGATCGGCTTATTAAGGAGGTGCGCCAGGTAACAGTGGACCACCTTACTCAGCGTCGACCCGTGCGACGTCCTGTGCCTGTAATATTCGTAGTTCTTCTTGAGCGTCTGGCGGTCGAAATAATAACCCAGCCGCCTGAACATATCTTTGACCTCGCGAAGGCTGAAGACGTAGAATATCATGAGGACATCGGCCTGCTTAGCTACCTTGTAATCATTGGCCGATTTTCCCTCGGCCTTGAGTATCCTGTCCATGCGGTGTATGTTCCCGTATTTTTTCTTGTATTTCTCCCAATTAAGTTCTTTCAAGCCGAAATATCCGGCAAATTGGCTTATTATGCCGCTTTTATTGATGATGATGTTCATCCTTCTGGTGATATCCTCCCAGCGCGCCAGTTCCCCCTGGTCTATGGATAATCTTTTAAGAAGCTTTGTCTTCACCTTTTGCGGCACGAGTTCCAGGACACTCAACGCCCTGAGCAGCGTCGCGACTATCATGACATTTGTATAGGCGTTATCTTTAAACCCGGGCTCGCTCGCCCCCGGAAACCTGTCATGAAACTCGTCGGGCCCCATTACGCCCTCAGTATGGTATCTGCCGTCGGCGGCCTTAAACCGCGACAGGCTCGATCCGAACTGCGCGATGGAGAGAAGCATCTCCGCTCCGTACTTCACGAGAAAATCCATGTCGCCTGTCTGCTGCCAATAGCACCATATGTTATAGGCGACGTCAAATGAAATGTGGCGCTGGATCCTGCTGTGGTCCGGCCCCCACCTGCCGGACATGGGATTGAGGTGGAGCGATTGGGATTGTTCGTCGCCGTCGGCGCCGCTCTGCCACGGATATATAGCCCCTTTAAAACCTTCTTCCTCGGCATTTTTTCTGGCCCTCGCCAGCCGCCTGTAGCGGTACATAAGAAGCGCTCTCGAAATATCGGGGGCGCGAAGATTGTAAAACGGCATTGCGAACAGCTGGTCCCAGAATATATGGCCGCGGTATGACTCGCCGTGCAACCCCCGCGCCGGCAGCCCCGCGTCGATCTTCGTATTGTGAAAGGACGCGCTCTGCAGGAGATGGAACGCGTGAAGCCTCAGGAGCTTGCGGAATGTCGTTTCGCCTTCGATATCGATGTCGAACTTCTTCCACAACGAACTCCAGGCCTTCTTATGGGACCACACCAGGCGCCCGAACCTGCATGATGACTCCGCGCTTTTAATGGAGGCTGCGCGCGGGTTGGAAACATATTTGTCTTTCGAGGTATACATCGAGACGGTCTTTTCTATCTCGTACTCTTCCTGCGGCTGCACGCGCAGATGGAAATCCTGATATATCGCCTTTTTCTCCCTGATGATAATACTGTTTTCGGGATGAAGCTCCTTGTCCTGAAAAAATATCCGCGTCTTGGCGGTCTGCGATATTATGATTCCCGACTGGCTTGTCTCGGTGGAAAGGTGTATTATGTTGTTTTTTATTTTGCCGATCGAATGAGGCTTGAGGTGCTTCGACTGTAACCGCCGGTATCTAGCCACGCCTTTATTCTCGACGGTCCCGTCCAGGCCCGAACGGATGATAAGCGGGCCTTCGTAATCCTCGGGCGTTATCACATAGCGTATACAGCCCAGATGGGGATTTTCCATATGGGCCAATCTCTGGGTGTAGATG
>CAZYBX010000181.1:0-3574 GCA_964645565.1 uncultured Planctomycetia bacterium
ATCAAAGGAGAAGTATTCGAAAGCTGGTACGCATACGTATATACTCCCAGACCATCATAGTACACCTTCCAGTCCAGAGACGCTGTCCACTGACCGGGCACAGAAAACAATGACACGGGATCGATAGGTAAACTAGTCAACAGAGTACCCGCCATCGTGTCAAATGCTCCTTGGCCTATGCTGGTAATACCAAATGCCCATGCCCCTGCACTCGTTCCAAGAACCAAGAGAAGAGCTACTAATGTAGCTGCTAATCTTTTTCTCATTCTCTTTTTCACCTCCTCTCATTGTAGATTTATATTAAATGGGACTTATGGTCCCAATAATACCTATCCCTTATACTTCTTCCTTGCTATAAATCCGAACAGCCCCAATCCGAACAGTGCCATGCTCGCCGGCTCAGGTATCACGGCTGATTGCGGCGCTGGAACGCAGCCGCTCAAAGTATGGTCCCCGAATGTCGCGTATGCCGGAGTGTATGCCGGCCCTAATCTCGAGGCTATCCACATCACATCCGATTCATCGCCGCCATAAAGTCCGTATCCGCTCTCAAAATCCCACAGCACACTCCACCCTCCCGCGACAGAAGACAGGGAAGCTGACGAGATCGGCGCTAAGCCCGCCTGGTCGATCTCATGTTCCCCCGCGAGATTAGCGTAATCGCCCGAATTGTGATTCTTGTCAAAATCCGACAGGCCGCTAAGCGTAGAATCCAGGTCTATCATCCCGGATACGCCCATCCCTGCCCAGCCGTAATCCAGTATCGCGGCTGTGGGCTCTATGAAAAATGAACTTATAGGGCCGCAATCGTCTATCCAGTTCTCCAATTGATACAGGTAGATATAGACATTATCGCTGCTGCGATACTCCACTATCCAGTCAACGTAAGCCGTCAGAGGAGAAGAGTTCATGTTATATCCCATGTCAGCCTCTCCCGCCACCGGATAATCTGCCGGCGGAAGCGTCGGCGCTATCGACGCGCCCGCGCTTGCCGTTAAGAGTAGTATTAGAGATGCCAGTAAGCTAATTCGTTTTTTCAATGCCTTCTCCTTCCCGTTATCGCGAGCCCGTCTCTTCTTTTGATCATCTTGCTCCTTTTCCCGTCATCGCCACTATTATTGTCCTGAATAATATCCTTATATCCACCATCAGGCACATCTCTCTGATATATAAAAGGTCGTACTTCACCTTCTTCTTCACATCCTTAATTGTCTCATCGTATTTGTGCACCACCTGCGCCAGGCCCGTAATCCCGGGTTTTACCTGCAGCCTTTTCGGATATTCCGGGATCTCTTCGCTGAGCTGTTCCACGAATACCGGACGCTCCGGCCGCGGGCCGACTATACTCATATCGCCCATGAGCACGTTATAGAGCTGAGGAAGCTCATCGAGGTGCAGCTTTCTGATGGCCTTGCCGAATTTAATAAGGCGTGGATCGTTTTCCTGCGCCCAGACGGCTCCGGTCCCGCTCTCAGCGTCCACTCTCATAGTGCGGAGCTTGTATATATCGAATAATTGGCCGTTCGCTCCGACCCGTTCCTGCTTATAGAACACCGGCCCCGGAGACACTATTTTAATTATAATACCCGTAATAGCTACGACAGGCGCGGCTATCACCATGCCGAATGAAGCTGCCAGTATATCGAAGAACCGCTTAAACTCCTGAAAACGCCTTCGGGCGAAACGTATGACCCAGCCGAGCGCTCCCGTGGATATGAGCGCGATGCTTCCGGGCTCAGGAGCCATTGCGGGAGCTTCGGGCTTCGTCTGCGCGTAGACTATGGTAGCGCATAATAGTATAATCCCTATGCACGCCATCACCCCGAATCCTATTGAAGACAGAGATATCTTTTTCATATCACTTTATGTTATAAGCATGTTCCGTGCCAAAGCCTTAATTTATCATTTATTAATTTATTTCCTTGTTATTACAACTCTTTTAATATCAATAAGTTACGACTATTATTTTAAGCCGTTTCATGTCATTCCATGACAGTCATTGACATACATCGATAGGCATAAATAAATAATTGGACATTTGGATAAAGCCGTGTTGAGTTTTTAAACATATATTATTGCCGCGCTTCCGGCCGGGGGCATTGACAAAAAAACGGATATATGCTATACTTATTATGTATAATAACTTAGATATAACTAAACTGCTATTCATAATAAAAGCGAGGCATATATGTATAATGATCTGCAATTGCGGGAGATCTTCCATCTTGAATTCTTAAGATGGTTTGGCAGGAAGGTAAAGAGCGAATATTACACGCTTAAGGGGGGCGTTAATCTGCGATTTTTCTTTAACAGCGCGCGCTATTCCGAGGATATGGACCTGGACATTCAGGGCATAAACAAGGAAAGCCTGCTGGAGGCGGTCATGCGGATACTTGAGTCCCCTTCTTTCGGGAACGCGCTCAAGCCGTTCGGGATAGAAAGAATCGCGCCGCCTGACGTAACAAAGGCAAAGCAGACGGATACCACTCAGAGATTCAAGACTCATCTGATCAGCGCTTCCGGAGAAGACCTTTTTACCAAGATCGAATTCTCCAGAAGGGGCTACAAGGGAAGCGCTGTCGCGGAGTCTGTTTCGGATGCCGTAACCCGGATGTATAAAGTGCCGCCTTTGATAGCGCCTCATTATAATATATCATCGGCTGTCCGGCAGAAAATAGACGCCCTTAGCTCAAGAACCGTTCCGCAGGCGCGGGATATCTTTGATCTGTATGTCCTCTCATCTCAATTCAACCGCGAAAAGGATAAGACGGCCGGAGCGGAGCTTACAAAGCTGAAAAAGGCCCACGAAAGGATATTCGATGTCAGGTTTGAGGAATTCAGGGGCGGCGTCCTCGCCTATCTCGCCTCTCAGGATCAGAATTCCTACGGCGATCCGGCTATATGGGATGAGGTAAAATTAAAGACGGCCCGCTTCATAGAAGAATTAGGCGGTAAAAAATGACTAAAAAGTCCATTCTATGGCACATAAAGAAACTGCGGCGCGGCGTGTTTACCACAAGCGAACTATGCGCGCTTTCCGGAAAATCCGCGTCCGCCGTGGTCCAGGGCCTCAATTTTCTCGAGAAAGAAGGCATTGTCCTTAAAATATACAGGGGTATCTGGACGGAAGCCGGTAATGATAAAGTAAGCCCCTATACCGTCATCCCCTTTCTTCTCCCCCGCCATCGCGCCTATGTCTCGTTTATAAGCGCCCTGCACCTCTACGGCATAATCGAACAGATCCCGCAGGTCATAACACTGGCTACGACTTCCCATACAAAGGCCATTCACACAAAAATCGCGGATTACAGCCTGCACCAATTGGATCCCGCGTTTTTTGACGGATTCGGATGGTATAAAGATACGGGCTCTTTCCTTATCGCCGAACCCGAAAAGGCCCTTATTGACTGCCTTTATATCTCGGCGCGTAAGAAGAGGCGATTCGGCCGGTTTCCGGAATTGTATTTTCCTGAATCATTCAGTTTTAAGAAAGCGGAAAATTGGACGGGAAAAATAAGAAGCGGCAAGCTCCGCGCCTGCGTGCGGAAAAAACTGCGGATTTTAATGTAAAAAA
>CAZYBX010000182.1:0-3426 GCA_964645565.1 uncultured Planctomycetia bacterium
GGGGATTGATCACCTCGGCGTGTCTGTTCAGATATTTCTCCACTCTCTTTTGAGTGTTTACGGCGTTGCATGCGATCTTGTCCACATGAGCGGCATATTTTCTGTTAAGGTATCTATTGAGGCGGACCCAGATGTCAAAGGGCCACCGCATGAAAAGGGGGACCGTATTTTGCCTGGTATATTCGTACAGGTCCCATATCTCCCGAATAGGGGAGTGGACGTACCAGAGATTCGGCTTGTTGTTGACGGCTCCGGACATCGCCCAGTCGCCGTCAATGATGTAGAAATCATATTGCCTGCCCAGATTCAATTTCCTGAATTTCCAGAGCGCCATCTGCTGCCTGTAAGGCGGATTGACCGGGATCCTGCCGATAGATTTCAATTTTATATCCGAAAAACCCATTTTTTTAATCTTATCCTCATCAATATTGGTGGTGTAGAAATCCGCGTTTAATTCTCTTGCGAGCGTGAGGCCCACGATCTCCGCGCCGCCTATATTGTCCATGAAGTTGTGAAAAATCGCTACCTTCACTTTCTCTCCTTGATACCTAATATGCTTAACATGAACGCGGAAAATATAGTCTGGATCCCGACCGTGATAAGCGTCAGGGCAAGTATGGAATTTTTCACTTCGTTCAGAGGTCCAAACCCCGTTTTCAGCCATTTGAGAAGGATCAATAGATATATCGCGACGCCCAATACGCCCATTCCTATGCCCGCGATCCCGGCCTTTTCTATCGTGATGTACTTATAAAGCCAGCCGAATCCCGCCTTATCCTCAAGGTGCGTTATGGTGTATGTTCTCGCGAATAACGCGAATATTATGAGCTGGTAGCCGATGATGGTCAATAGTGCGGCCGGAAACATCGGATGATATTGAAGCCTGACGCCCAAGATCGTCAAGAGATCGAAGTAGAGCAGAAAAAGAGACGCAAGACCGAGCGCGAATAATGTTATGCCCGGATAGAGGAATAGGAAGCGGGGGCTGTAGAGCAGCATAAACCTCAGGTGCCGCCATCCATCGGCGGCCGGCTGGAGTTTTGAGTCGCCGCTTCTCGCGTGATAGTCTATAGGCAACTCTTTTATCTTAAGGTTTTTTTTCAATGCTTCCACTATCATCTCGGATGCGAACTCCATGCCCGTGGTCTTTAGGTTGAGTTTTTTCACGGCTTCCCGCGTCAAGGCGCGCATTCCGCAGTGAGTGTCGTGTATTCTTGTGTGGAAGAATATGCGTAGTATCGCCGCGAGGATGGGATTGCCGATGTATTTGTTGGCCCAGGGCATCGCGCCTTTTTCCATATTCCCTTGAAACCTGTTGCCGATCGCGAAGTCGTAGCCTGCCTTAAGCTGTTCCACGAATTTCGGTATCTCCTCGAAATCATATGTCCCGTCGGCGTCGGCCATGAATATGTATCTACCTCGAGCGGCTTCAAAGCCTCTTAAATAGGCCGCGCCATAGCCTTTTTCCCGCTCATGCACGAGCGTGACTTTCTTCTCGGAGGCGATGCTGCAGCTCTTGTCCGTGGAGCCGTTATCGGAGACTATGATCTCCGCGTCAAGTTTGCCCTTATGTATCACGTCACGTATCTTGTCGATGCACGATCCGAGCGCCTTCTCCTCGTTAAGGCAGGGGAGAACGATGCTTATTTCCGGGTTATTATCCATTTGATTTTGTCCTCTCTGATCTATACGATCCAGTAGCCGTTTGCGTAAAGTATAGTAAACAAGGTCAATAGCATTATCGAAAAGATAGTAAATATGCGGTCAAAAAAATCGTGCCTGATAGCCAAAAGCGCCATACCCAGATAGACCGGAAAGACCACACTTATGTATCGGGGGATGCTTTCGAGGACTCCGGATGACAGATATAAAAACACAAGAATAACGGCATACGCGACATAGCTCATCCTTGCCCTGCGAAACGCCAGATAGCATATCGTCAAAAGCGCCAATATGATAGCTCCGATAAACGTGATGTCCCAGAACGGGGGATAGAACTTCAGTGTTTTTAGTGTGGTAAAGATAGACACAAATCCCCTGGATGACATCGCGCGCTGCGGATGCGCGGATTGACTGTGAAAGTAGGCAAAGGCATTGTTGAATCTGACATGCGCGTAAAACATGAAAGCCAGCAATCCCATAGGCGGCAGGAGTAAATAAAGGATGTCCCCCTTGATCTTTTTCAGATCCAGCCTGAGAGCTCCGAAGTCCAGATCAAAGTATTCAAAAAAGAGCGGTATGATTATAACGACGCCGAGGCTTCTCGAGAGCGCGAGAAAGAACCCCAATGCGCCGGCCGCGAGCCATTGCTTTTTCCTCGCGCAATAAATGGACGCGATCGACAGCGCGAGAAAAATACCCTCGGCGTAGATTATGGAAAAATAAAAGCTCATAGGGCATACCATCATATAAAAGACTGTCTTAACCGCGACCCTTTGGTCTTTGAAGTCGAGCTCTATCAGTTTATAGAGGTATATGGCGGCCAGTAATAACGCGACATTGGAGATTATATATCCGATCAGCAGTTCGTTATGAAATACTGCCGAAAACACTTTTATAAGCATCGGATATAAAGGAAAAAAACCGATGTTAGATTCTTTTCCGGGGATGTATTCATATCCCTTGCCGACGATCGACATATACCATTGAGAGTCCCATTTATAAAAAAGATTCATCAGCGAATCCGGTTTCGGAAAAGCGTTGAACAGCGGACCTGTTGCGACGCAGAGATTGGACAGGTAACCCGCGCATGCGATCACGGCGCGGGATATCAGAAAAATACCGAACACTTTTTTTATTATACTTTTTTCCTCGTCTCGCAAGTCCTATATCCTAACTTTTTATCACTCTTAAAATAGGGTGTCTGTCACCACTTCGTAGATGTAAATGCGGTTATTGTAGAGCAATTTCCAGCCGCAGTTTATCGGCTGACGCGAAAGGACGTATTTGACGTCGTATTTTTGAATGATCTCCATCTTTTTGCCGCATTCCTTTTCCCTGAAGAACCGCTCCGCGTCAGGCCTGTTGCCGTAAAAGAAATATGTGGCGACCGGCTGGTGTCCGCTGATAGGGTAAAGCCCGGTGGAGATCCTGGGCGTAGCGAGGACCGTCGCCGGCGGCAGCTGCCTAAGGAACAAGAGCGCCTCATATTCGTCATCCTTTACTACCTGATAGAGATCTATCTGCTTGGGTATGCACCAGTAGGATTTGAAGGTGAAAAAAACCGTTACTATGAGAAATGCGGCGACCATGATGCCCCTGAAAAGCCTGGCGGACTTTTCGTCCATGTCCATGCCGTCGGTCCAGCTTATTATCTTTTTCAAAACGAGATCCAGCCCGATGGCACTCAGCAAAGGAAGGCTTATGGCGAAGTAGTAGAGGTTGCGTTGATATGGGGAAATATAGGATACGTCGGTCTTCCTGAAT
>CAZYBX010000183.1:0-3406 GCA_964645565.1 uncultured Planctomycetia bacterium
TATCCCTTGATGCCTCGCCTCCCGAGACCGGCAGGCTCATATACGGGACCGTCTCGATGTTCACGGGAAAAATAGATCCGTTCAAGGAGGCTAAGGAAAAAAGCAACAGGCTCACCCTGAAGCTTTACCCGGACCTGAAGGGCAAGATCGCCCGTTCCCGCGACAGGCTGTTGACGGCTGTCGAATTGGCCGTAGCGGGAAATATCATAGATTACGGCATAGAGAAGACTCTGGACGTCGGCAAAGAAATAAAAAGGATCCTAAGCGCCGAACATAAAGCCATCAAAAAAGAAGGCAGAAGGCTTTTTGATTATCCGGCGTTTAAACGTACGCTGAGAGGCGCCGGGACCATCCTGTATATAGGCGATAACGCCGGCGAGATAGTATTCGACAGGCTGCTGATAGAGGAGATAAAGCGCCTCTATAAAGATAAAAGGATAATCTACGCCGTAAAAGAAAGACCCATCATCAACGATGCGCTTATCGAAGACGCGCGGATGTGCGGCATAGACAGGATCGCCGAGGTCATATCTTCCGGGTCGCGTATCCCCGGCACAAAACTTGAGTTATGTTCCGGGAGGTTCAAGAGGATATTCAAGAAGGCGGACATGGTCATCAGCAAAGGCCAGGGAAACTTCGAGTCTCTCTCCGCTGACGGGAAAAAGGTCTTTTACCTGTTCATGGCCAAATGCCGGGTAGTCACAAAAGACGTGGGCTGCAGGCTGGGAGACGTGATACTGCTTTGTCGATAAGGAGGCGTCATGAGGACATGTAATATTAATAAGAACCAAAAAAACTGTAATTGCAGCTATGAGCCTTGCGGCAAAAAAGGCGTCTGCTGCGAATGTATACAATATCATTGGAAAAGCGGCGAGTTCCCGGCGTGCTTTTTTCCGGATGACGTTGAAAAGACTTACGACCGCTCGATCGAAGCTTTCATAAAGACTTATGAAGAGCGCGGCCGGTGGTGGTAGGAAGCGGGGTCTTATGTCTTTTTTGGATCTTGTAAAAAAAAGAAGGAGCGTAAGGAGATATTCGGACGGGCCTGTCCCGAGAGAGGCTATAGAGAGATGTATAGAAGCGGCGCGGCTCGCCCCCTCGGCCTGCAATTCCCAGCCCTGGTATTTTATCGTCGTCGATGAAAAGGGGCTAAAAGATGATCTCGGAAAAGCGGCTTTTTCCGGCCCCTATTCGATGAACGCGTTTGCAAAGACGGCGCCGGTCCTGATAGCGGTAGTCACGGAACAGTCAAGTTACATCGCCCGTCTCGGAGGCCGGATAAAGGGAGTGCAATACAGCCTCATAGATATAGGGATAGCCTGCGAACACCTTATCCTGCAGGCCGAAGAAGAGGGGCTGGGGACATGCTGGCTCGGCTGGTTCAATGAAAGCGCCGTGAAAAAGGCCTTGGGGCTCTCCAGGAATAAGAAGGTCGATATAATCATAAGTATGGGCTATCCCGGGGAAGACGCGGTTTTTGAAAAGCCCAGAAAGTCACGGGATGAGGTGAGGAGATATAACTCGAGATGAGAATACGTTCAAGGACCGGCTCCTTTATATCTTCCAAGACAGGCAGGGCCGGAGGATTAGATGGGCAGCCCTTCATATGTGAAATTATATGAGGACGGAAGGTTGTTTGAACTTAAGGACAGCTTGACGGAGGATCTAAAGGATTGCCGGCTCTGCCCCCGCAACTGCGGAGTGAATAGGTCGAAGGGCGAAGAAGGGTTCTGCAAGACAGGCAGATGGGCTGTAGTCTCAAGCAGCGATCTCCACTTCGGCGAAGAGCCGCCTTTAGTGGGGCGGGGCGGTTCCGGCACCATATTTTTTTCCCGGTGCAATCTTGGGTGCATATACTGCCAGAATTACTCGATATCGCACCTGGGAGAAGGCAGGAAAGTGGAGGCGGAGGAGCTCGCCTCATCGATGATATCTCTGCAAAACCGCGGAGCGCACAACATAAATTTTGTCACGCCCAGCCATGTGGTCCCGCAGATCACGGAAGCGCTCATCATAGCCGTTGAGAACGGGTTGAGGCTGCCTCTCGTCTACAATACCGGCGGATACGATAAGGTCTCCACGTTAAAAGAGATAGCCGGGATATTCGATATCTATATGCCCGATGCCAAATATTCGGACCGGCGCAGTTCGTTTAATTATTCCCAAGCCGGCGATTACTGGGATGTGTGCAAAAGTGCGATCCTTGAGATGCACAGGCAGGCGGGCGATCTGGCCGTAGACGAGTACGGTGTCGCCGAAAGAGGCCTCTTGATCCGCCACCTCGTGCTGCCTAACGGCCTGGCCGGTTCGTTCAAGGTCCTGGACTTTATCGCCGCCGACATATCGAAGGATTCGTACGTCAATATCATGGACCAGTATTATCCCTGTTTTAAAGGCTGTGCCGTCAAAGAACTGTCCAGGAGGATAAGCCGGGACGAGTTTGATGAAGTGGTGGGATATGCCCGCAGGATAGGGCTGACCAGAGGGTTTTAAAAAAACGAAAGGAAAGAGGGATGTATAGAGCGGAGGTCACAAGCGGCGCGGGTTTTTTATTTAATGTCAGATCCTTACTTTTGATCTCCGCTTGCGTTATTCAGATATCGCTTTCGCCGTCATTGTCGGCCGGGACGGATCCCGAAGATCCGGGATACGCGGATGAGCGGGAGGAGATGGTCAAGACCCAGATCCAATCGCGAGGCGTGAGTGATAAACGCGTACTGGCGGCATTGCGTAAGGTGGAGCGCCATAGATTCGTCCCCGAAGAAATGAGGTCTTATGCCTACATCGACAGGCCGCTGCCTATCGGCGAAGGACAGACGATCTCTCAGCCTTATGTAGTCGCGCTGATGACCGAACTTCTTGAGTTGAAAGGCGAAGAAAAGGTCCTGGAGATCGGCACCGGCAGCGGCTATCAGGCGGCGATACTTGCCGAACTCTGCGGCCGTGTCTATACGATCGAGATATTAGAACCTCTGGCAGACCGGTCGAGGGCATTGCTGGAAGAGCTGGGATACGGGAATATCGAGGTCAGGTGCGGCGACGGCTACCTGGGATGGCCGGAACATGCGCCTTTCGACGCTATCATAGTCACATGCGCGCCGCCTGAGATCCCGGAGCCGCTGGCGGGGCAGCTTAAGGAAGGCGGAAGGATGGTTATCCCAGTAGGCACGGTCTTTCAAGAGCTTAAAGTGATCGAGAAGAAAGACGGGAAACTGATCACCAAAGACGTCATACCTGTCCGCTTCGTCCCCATGCTGCGCGGCGAGCGATAAATGCGCCGCATTACCGCAATATTGATATTCCACGAGCGACTACAAAATTTAGCCTTGAATGAGTAAAGTTTACGATTTTAGATGCGATGTTTTGGTAAGCTCGCATAAAGATTTTTTCGGCAAATGACCTTTGA
>CAZYBX010000184.1:0-3306 GCA_964645565.1 uncultured Planctomycetia bacterium
CTGATGGGGATACCTGTGTTTATAATCTAGCGGCAACCCCACCATCTCAAGCGCCCGGTCGCATCGCGCTTCCGCTTCGGAGGCGCCGCATATTTTGTTAAGGAGCAGCCCTTCTGTGATGATCTCACTCACCTTCATCCGCGGATTGAGCGAACTGAACGGGTCCTGAAATATTATCTGCATATCCTTTCTCACGCCCATCATCTCTTTTCTGCTTAGAGAAAAGACGTTTCGGCCTTCGTGCATCACGGAGCCCGCGTCCGGCTTCAGAAGGTTGAGCATCAGCCTGCCGGTGGTGGTCTTGCCGCAGCCCGATTCGCCGACGAGCCCGAAGGTCTCGCCCTTTTCTATCCGGAACGACACTCCGTCCACGGCCTTGACGTAGCCGACCGTCCTCTGCATGGCTCCCTTTTTTACGGAAAAATATTTTTTCAGGTCCCTTACTTCTATCATCTCTTCTGTCTCAATTCTTTGGGGATCTTCGGCACCGCCTCAAGCAGTTCTCTGGTGTACGCGTCCTTCGGATAATTGAATATGCTGCTCACGCCGCCCTGCTCCACGATGCGGCCTTTCCGCATCACCGCGATCCTGTCGGCAAGCTGCGCCATTATGCCGAAATCGTGCGTGATGAATAAGATGGACATGTCGTGCCTTCTCTTTATCTCGCGGAAGAGCTCGAGTATCTCCGCCTGTATCGTCACATCCAGGGCCGTCGTCGGCTCATCGGCTATCAGGAGCTTCGGCCGCAGGCTCAGCGCCATCGCGATCATGGCCCGCTGTCTCATACCGCCGCTCAGCCTGTGGGGGTAGTCGTAGAACACGCGCTCAGGAGAGGACAGGTGCACCTCTTTCATTGAGGAAAGCGCTGTCTCCTTAGCCTCTTCCTTACTCACGTCCTTATGCGCCAATATCTGTTCCGTGATCTGCTCGCCTATGGTTAACACGGGATTTAACGCCGTAAGCGGCTCCTGGAAGACGATCGATATCTCCCTCCCCCTCACCCTGCGCATCTCGTTTTCATTTAGCGCCAATAAAGGTTTCTTGTTAAAAACTATATTGCCGGCCACAATCCTGCCCGGTTCGTCCACCAGTCTCAAAATAGAAAGCGCCGTCACCGTCTTGCCGGAGCCGCTTTCGCCGACGAGCCCGAATGTCTCGCCGGCCTGCACCGCGAAGCTCACGTCATCGACGGCCTTCCGCACACCGTCCTTCGCGAAAAAATGCGTGCTTAGATTCTTTATCTGCAGCAATACCATGTATACCCCTTGTAGCGGTACCATGTATACCCCTTGTAGCGGTGACAGTCACCTATTTTTAAAAAAATAAATGCTCAGTTTCGTAGTTTACGCAACCTAAAGCTTACTTTATTTACACTTAAAAATAGGTGACTGTCACCGCTTGCTAAGGCGGGGGTCGAGGATCGCCCGCAGCCCCTCGCCGACCAGATAAAAACTCAACACCGTTATCAGTATCGCCAAACCGGGAAACACCGTGAGCCACCACGCGCTGTCGATATAGAACCTTCCCGTGCTTATGATGTTGCCCCAGCTCGGAGTCGGGATCTGCACTCCGAGTCCCAGAAAGCTCAACCCGCTCTCAAGCAGGATCGCGCCGCCGAGACTCAGAGTTATGCTCACGAATACGGGAGCGAGCGCGTTCGGCAGTATGTGCCGGAAAGCGATCCTCAGATCTGAGGCACCGAGCGCTTTGGCCGCGATCACGTACTCCCTCTCCCTCAACGAAAGAAACTCCGCCCTCACGAGCCTCGTGAGGCCCGTCCAGCTGGTAAACCCGATCACGATCATCACATAAATAATTGACGGCCCCAGAAACGCGAGTATCATAAGTATGAGGTAAAATTGCGGGAAACACATCATCACCTCGACCAGCCTCATGATGAGGGCGTCCACCCATCCGCCGTAATACCCGGCGATGACTCCGAGCGAGACTCCGATCGCGAGCATTATGCCGACCGCGATGAAGCCTACCGACAAAGAGACTCTCGCTCCGTACAGCATCCTGCTGAAGAGATCGCGGCCCAGGTCGTCGGTGCCGAAGATGTGGCTCTTTGACGGAGGCTGAAGCCGCTCTTGCGCGGAGAGATTTAATTCAAACGGATCGTGCGTCGCCAAAATCGGCGCCAATAGCGCCATGGAAAACATAAACAGGATCACTACCGCGCCGAATGCGACCTGTTTGTTGCCCAATATCTCATTCATCATACAGCACCCGAAACATCATTCATATCTTATCCGCGGATCGACGACGGCGTACAGCACGTCGGCCAGAATCAGCCCCAAAAGCGTAAGGAACACGGATATTATTCCGACGCCCATCACCGTAGGCAGATCGTGATTCATAATAGCCTCATAGCCCAGCCGGCCCATCCCCGGCCACGCGAATATCGTCTCGATTATAAAACTGCCGCCTATCAGCGCCGGCAATATCATGCTCGCTATAGTAACAATAGGCAAAAGCGCGTTCTTGAGGGCGTGCCTGTAAATGACGCGACTCTCGCTTAACCCCTTCGCCCTCGCCGTCCGGATATAATCCTGCCTTAACACCTCAAGCATACCCGAGCGCATATATCGCGATATACCGGCCAGGCTCACAAGCGACGTCGCCAGCACCGGCAGCACCATGCGCCACGCCAAATCTTTCAGCGACAATAAAAACGGATAATAATCAACATACCACGGCCGCATGCCCGATATCGGGAACCACTCCAGCCTGACGCCGAAGAACATGATAAGGATAAGCGCGAACCAGAAGGTCGGTGTCGCGTATCCGACAAAAACGGCGACTGTCATGATCTTGTCATAAGGCGAATTCGCTTTGACCGCGGAGCTTATTCCGATAGGGATGGATACGAGATAGATAAACAATATGGAGACGACGCTCAGGAGCAGAGTGGCCGGCAGCCTCTCGCCAATTTTTTTTATAACGGGGCGGTCGTCGATAAATGAATTCCCGAAGTCAAAAACGGCCAGACGCTTCAGCCACATGAAATACTGCACTATTACGGGCTTATCGAGGCCGTAGATCTCCCGGAACTGTGCCCTTGCAGACCCTGCGACTTCCGGATTCAACCCGTAGCGCAGGCTGGCGGCGTCTCCCGGCGTAAGGTGCATTATCACAAGCGTGATGAGCGAGATACCCAGCAGCATCGGTATAACCAAAAATAGCCTTCTTATAATATAGCTCAGCATCTTAAGCCTGTGGGGACACTCACCGAAGGTGAGTGTCCCTTTAGTGGCGCCCCTCTGGGGACGTGCCACTTAGGGACGTGCCGCTTGGGGACACTCC
>CAZYBX010000185.1:0-3297 GCA_964645565.1 uncultured Planctomycetia bacterium
GTCCCCTCTTTTTGGCGAAGTGAGAGGCGTTAAGAATTTTGTCGGAGCGAGGGGAATATCAATATTGCGTATATATATCAGGCTAAAAGTGGAGTGTCCCTAAGTGGCACGTCCCTAAGTGGCACGTCCCTAAAAGGGCGGCATATTATGAAGACGAAGATCCTAAGATACACGCTGTTGGCCTGTCTGCTTGTCTTCGCGGCGTCGTTCTTCGCGCATAAGATATATTTCATAAACGCGGACATAGGCAGGCACATAAAAAACGGCGAGTATTTTTTTAGGCAATGGCGGCCGGTCTCGACCAATTTTTATTCTTATACCGAGCCGGATTTCCCGGTAGTCAACCATCATTGGGGTGCCGGAGTCATATTTTATCTGGTATGGAAAAGCGCCGGATTCGCGGGCATCTCCGTCTTGAACGCGGCGGTCTATCTCCCGGCGTTCCTTTTATTTTTTAAATCGGCGGAACACCTATCGGATTTCAACCTTGCCTTCTTTTTCTCCGTCTTGAGCTTGCCGCTTTTCGCTTCCCGCACCGAGATAAGGCCCGAAGGGTTCAGCATTTTATTCATGGGGCTTTTCTTCTATATGCTTCTTCTGTTCAGGGACGGCAGGATATCGTTCAAGGCCCTTCTCGCCCTGGTGCCGGTCCAGCTTTTATGGACGAACATCCACATCTTTTTTATAATGGGCCCCTTCCTCATAGGTCTTTTCTTGTTTGAGGGTATGATAAACAAAAGATATAGAGGCCTCATCGGAAGATATACGGTCTTAGGCGCCGCCGCAGTAGCGGTCTCGCTTATCAATCCTTATGGGGTGAAGGGGTTATTAGAGCCGTTTATGATATTGCGGGAATACGGTTACACGCTCGCCGAAAACCAATCGGTAATCTTTATGCAGAGAAGGTTTCCCGGGAACCTTCTATATTATCATTTTGAAGCGGTCTTCCTGATAGCCGCGATCAGTTATATACCGGTCCTGGCGAAGAAAGAGCGCGTCGATTTTATCCCTAATCTTTTGATCGCGGCCTTATTCGGCGCCTTGAGCTGGCGGATGATAAGGAACATCCCGTTTTTCGGATTGATTTTCATACCGGCCGCGTCGATGAACTTCTACGCCATACTGAAGGGCCGCCGCAGACCGGGCGCCGCGGCCGTCTCGCTTGCCGCAGCGTTATTGGCCGTATTTTACCTGATCGGGTTCGGCCAATCTCCGCTTAAAAGGACGGTTGGTCTCGGGCTGTATCCCGGGGTCAATATGTCGGCGGAGTTCTTCAAAAAGAATAAGATACGCGGACCGTTATTCAACAATTATGACATCGGCAGCTATCTTATCTATCACCTCTATCCTTCCGAAAGGGTTTTTGTGGATAACAGGCCCGAAGCGTACAGCGTATCATTCTTCAGGGATATCTATGAACCCATGCAGTCGGATGAAAAGATCTGGCGGGAAGCCGACAGGAGATATGACTTCAACTGCATCTATTTCTTCCGGCGCGACATGACTCCGCACGCGCAGCCTTTTCTGATCGAAAGGATCAATGACCCGGCGTGGGCGCCCGTATTTGTCGACGCGTGGACGCTGATACTGCTTAAACGCAATGAAAAAAATGCGGACATCATACGCATGTATGAACTGCCGGATCATATATTTTCTTATTCAAAGCAGCGATAGGGGAAAAATTTAACAAGGAAAAAAAGGAGGTGTTTAAATATGGTCGCTTTGATCAAATTATTCGGCATAGTGATCGTGATAATGGGGGTGGCCTTTATGCTGAGGCCCGAACTTTTGAAGCAGTATCTCTTGTTCTGGACGCAAAATAAGAAGTTGTATCTGGGCGCTATCATAAGCGCGGTCGCGGGCGCTGTGCTGTTATCGGGGGCCCCGCAGTGCAGAATAGCCTGGATCGTGACTGTAGCGGGTATCTGGGGGATTTTGAAGGGTGTGCTTATTCTGATATTAGGAAAAGAGAAGATGATCTCCACGATCAAATGGTGGCACAAAAGACCGGCAAAGACTGTCCGCGCGATGGCGACAGGGGCTGTAGCGATAGGCTCCCTGATTATATTCGCCGCGTAAAAAAGCTTGGGTTTTTCCTCTTCGTGGAGTATAATTTAAAAAAGAAAGTCTGCCGGCCGGCAGGCCGTCTCAGACTGGTTTTTTTTGAAAGGAGAGGGCTTATGCGCGTTTTTAAAGCGGGATTGGTTGTCGCGGTTTTCACGGTCGTCATCGGGTCGATGTCCCTGGAGAGCGGAGAATGCGCTCCATGGAGCAGGCCGAAACCGAAGCCGAAGGTCCTGAGAAAGCAGGTAATGGAGCAGAAGGCGATCGAAAAAAAACACCGGTATTACGAGACGCACGATGTCAACAATGACGGAAAGGTCAATTTGAAAGACCGGCTTCTGTGGCTCAGGAGGAACAGGGGAAGCTACGGCTCGGTCCTGGTCTCCACGGAAAACAAGGACCTGTATGAGGTGATGGACGTAAACAACGACGGCAATGTGGACGCCGTCGAGATGAACCTCTTTTACGATAAATATGACCTCAACGGTAATGGGCTGCTTGAGGACGAGGAGATAGAAGCCGCCAAGGAATAGCGCATGCGCGGCTGATCATGAACGGAGGAGAAATGAAGGCTATTTTAAGATCCGTATCGCTTTTATTGTTTATTTTGTTTGCCGCCGGCCATACCGCGCTTGCCGATAACGCGGATGAGATGGCAGGACTTATGGACGGTTTCTATGACGGCCTCGCAAGTGTAATAGAGAACAATATGGATGACCCCGATAAGTGCCTTTCGGAAGTCGATTCTTATTATGAGGAGAATAAAGATACGGTGGAGAGGGTGCAAAAGCTGATGGCTGAGGCGATGGAACAGGCTGCAGCCATTATGGAGCATCACGGATCTATGCCCGGTACAGATACGGATCAGGAATATATGGACGCCGAGGAGCTTGCTGAAATGGCCCGGGACGGAAATATGATCCCGGCCGAGCCGCCGGCGACGGGAGAGATGGACAGATATACAAAGGCATTGGAGGCCTTTATGGATAAATACCCCGGACACGCATTGAGGATAGCCGCGAAAGCCATGGTATTCCTGTCTCCGGCCGAGACCCGGGAATAGCATGCGAAGCCTGCCGATATGAACATATATCTTGCCGCCGTTCTTGCCATCCTGATAGGCGAATACGTTTTAGATCTTGCGGTCGAAGGATTGAATCTAAAGCACGCGTCGCCCGGCCTGCCTCATGAGTTCGAAGGCTATTTTGACCCGGAAAAATACAGACTATCCCA
>CAZYBX010000186.1:0-3255 GCA_964645565.1 uncultured Planctomycetia bacterium
ATCCGTATTTCTATTCATCCTAATGACGGTAGCCATTGCCACCGTGCATATTAAAAACGGTTTTTTTGCCATGAATAACGGTTTTGAATATCCTTTTATAATAGCTTGTATCTGTATAGCGTTATTGATCCTGGGGTCCGGCAGATGGAGCCTGAACACTAAGTTTTAAGCGATAATGCATAAAGAAAGAGGGGGTCTGGCGCGGATTTCGATTTTTTAAAGGAGCCGCTCGAATGAGACGAGTCGCTATAATTTTAATGATAATATCGGGGGTGTTGACTATGTCATACAATATTGGGCATGCAGGGGGAGAGCCGAAAAAGGCCACTTTCGCCGGAGGATGCTTCTGGTGCATGGAGCCGCCTTTCGAAGCGCTGCAGGGCGTAACCGGTGTCGTTTCCGGGTATATGGGAGGCGATATGGAAAATCCCACATACGCGGAAGTGTCATCGGGCAATACGGGGCACAGGGAAGTGATCCAGATCTCGTATGATCCCTCGAAAGTGACCTATAAAGAGCTTCTTGATGTGTTTTGGAGGCAGATAGACCCGACCGACGCATACGGACAATTCGCGGATAAAGGCCCGCAATATAAGACCGCCGTCTTTTACCATGACGGGGAACAAAAACGCCTGGCGGAAGAGTCAAAAAGAGAGCTTGAGGAATCCGGAAAATTCGACAGGCCCATTAGCACCGAGATCCTGAAGGCCTCGACGTTTTATAAAGCGGAGGACTATCACCAGGATTATTATAAAAAAAGCCCTCTCATGTATGATAACTATAAAAAGGGTTCCGGCAGGTCAAAATTCATCGAAGAGAACCGGAGCGATAAAATGAACGAAGGTCAAAGTAAATACGAAAAGCCGCCCGAAGCGGAGATCAGGAAAAATCTTACGCCGTTGCAGTATGAAGTGACTCAGGAGTGCGGCACAGAGCCGGCGTTCGGAAACGAGTTCTGGGATAATAAAAAGGAAGGGATCTATGTCGATATCGTGTCGGGGGAGCCGCTTTTCAGCTCGCTCGATAAATTCGACTCCGGAACCGGCTGGCCCAGCTTCACCAAGCCGCTGGAGGCGGGCAATGTAGCGGAAAAGAAGGATAACAGCCTATCGATGGAAAGGACGGAAGTCAGAAGCAGTCACGGCGATTCTCATTTAGGGCACGTTTTCGAGGACGGCCCGGGGCCTACGGGCTTGAGATATTGCGTAAACTCGAGCGCGCTGCGGTTTATACCAAAAGAAGATCTGGAAAAAGAGGGATACGGAGAATATAAAAAACTATTCGATCTTAAACGGAGGTAGCGGATAGAATGTACCATATCACGGGCGGTAAACAGGCCCACTATATAATACTTTTGGCCTTATGCGTACTCGCTTTTTTTGTGTATAGAGGCGTCATCTGCGTAAATCAGCAGGAGGCCCGCAATTTTATCACGGCGCGCGAGATGCTGGAAAGTGGAAACTGGTTATATCCCACGATGAACGGCGAGCCCAGGCTGGCAAAACCGCCTCTCCCGACGTGGATCACGGCCGCCTTCGCGCTTTATTTCGGACTGGATAATGTCGCGATGATGAGGTTTCCGGCCTGCGTAATGGCGTCTTTATTGGTATTTTTCATGTACGCCTTTTCGTATGAATATACAAAGAACAGACTCGCGGCGTTCATGAGTTCGCTTGTCCTTGTCAGCTCATTTTATATGGTCTATGTGGGGCGTGCCGCTACATGGGATATCTATTGTCATTCTTTTATGCTGGGCGCTATATATTTACTGTATACCGGATTGGAAGCAAAAGAGGACGGTTGGATACGATTTGCGGGCGCGGGTGTCCTTTTGGGTCTCTCCTTTATGTCTAAAGGTCCCGTGGCTTTTTATGCCCTATTACTCCCGTTCGCAATATCTTATGTTATCGTAAACGGATACGGATCTATACAAAAGAAACTGCCGCAACTGCTTTTGGCCTTCGGTCTTTTTGCGTTAATAAGCCTCTGGTGGCCTATATATGCTTATCTTGTGCATGCGGGCGAAGCAAGATCAGTTATTGCCGTAGAATTACAATCATGGCTTGACCGCCATACTCAGCCCTTTTGGTGGTATTGGTTTTTCCCCGCGGAATCGGGCGCATGGACATTAGTGATATTGACCGCCCTGATATACCCGTTCGTTAAGTCCGGGCTTAAGATGTCCAAAACATATCGTTTCGCACTTCTCTGGACGGTCATCTCAGTGGCCCTGTTATCCTTCATACCGGAGAAAAAAGACACGTATCTTATGCCCGTATTGATACCGGCAGCCATGCTCGCCGCGCAATACCTGTATCATTTGTATTCTGTTTTTGCGGCAAAGTCGGCGCAAAAAATAGATCGTATTTTCTTTTACGTCAATTCCGCCGCGGCCGCTTTGGCCGCTTTTATTATTCCTTTCGCTCTATACTTTTTCGCATACAGGACGAAAGACATGCCCCTCGGCTTATTTGCCGTGCTTTCGATTATATATTTCTCCCTGTTTTGTTTTATGCTGACAAGAATGTTTTTAAAAGATATAATAGGCTTTGTATTCGGCATAGCGGCCGTCATCGCTGCGGCAGAGGCCGGTATATTGCCGGTCGCGGACGATTTGATAAATCGGAACCCCGATTTTAAAGATTTCGGAAATGTAAAAAGCGATCCGCGGGTAAACAAGCTTGACTATTACTATCTTTACAACGAGAATTTCCGGTCCGAATTGATCTGGGAAGTGGGGAAGGAAGTGCATGCGTGGGATTTTAGGACAAATGCCGTCGTTCCGGAACAGGGGATCGCGGTATTCTCCGACAGCAAGCTGGCTGATACTTTGCCGTCCGACATACTGCGGAAATACGATATAAAACCGATCGATCATTACGACCGGGGCCGCAAAAGAAACAAAAAAAATAAAAGGTCAAAAAAATTCTTCAAATATCTTTCGATAGTGAAAGACAAGAGCCCCGGATCCGCGCAGGGCTCCGGCCGGACTTTATAAGAGGCAAAGGGAACATATGGATAATATGTCGTGGGTCGACGGGCAGATCGCGGTGAGCGGCGCGTTTACGGACCGGGATATACCCTCACTAAAAGAGCAGGGTATAAACGCGGTTTTGGATATGCGTTCGGAACGGGCGGATAATGAGGGCCTCCTTAAGAAGCACGGTATAGATTATTTACGGGTCAAGGTCGACGACATGTTCAGCCCCTCATTCGATCAACTCAGGGATGCCATGGATTTCGTAGTGCCCCGCC
>CAZYBX010000187.1:0-3248 GCA_964645565.1 uncultured Planctomycetia bacterium
ACTATTGCACCATAGATAGAGTAGAGAGGGTTTCTCCGCTGTTTGTCGGTAGCAGCTACAACACAAGCCAGTCCTGGTATGATTCATACGGTATGGGTTCGAGGTTTTAATATATCTATTTATGCCGGATGATGAGGGTGAAACCTATAAAAGCGAAAAGGAGATTGGCGAGCCAGGCGGAAACGGAAGGATGGACAAACCCGGCCTTACCCATAGCGAGCGAGACCGTCATGACAGTGTAGTAAGCTAACACAAGGCCGATACTGATAGCGATCCCGAACATGACCCCGCCCTTTCTTGTATGCACCAGGGCAAACGGCGAAGCGATCAGGACCACGATCAGGCTCACGAAAGGGAACGCGACCTTCTGATTGAGGGACACTTTTAAGCCCCGGATAGTAGGACCCTTCTCAAATGAAAGCCGGTCAATATATTCCTTCAGATCGGCGTAACTCATAAATTCAAAACTCATGAAGTCGGACTGATGCCGCCTCTTTTTGAAATCCATGGGCGTTTCCTTTATGTCAAGGACCATCTCCTCGAAAAATTGGGGATCGCCGATGATGCGCCCCGCGGGATCGAGGTTGTAAAACATCACGTCTTCGCCGACCCATTTCCCGTTTTCCCACCGCGCCGCCCGGGCGGTCAGTTTCGCGACCACGTTCTGATCGGCGTCCTGATTGTGCACTATGAGTTCGCGGATGACGTCATGGGTGGCGTTGAATTTCCTCGCATAGACGATCTTATTGCCTTCGCCGTAAAAGGCTATATTGTCGTAGATCTTCTCGGCGCTTTTCTTTTTTCGTTTGACGGACTCGAACCTTTCCTCTTTTATGGTAGTGGCGTTGATGGTTGTATAGGGCACCAGCCTGTCGTTGATGATAAACATGGCCACGCTTATGAGGAAGCCGGTGGCGATCAGGGGAGTCAAAATCCTCAGCAGGCTTATCCCGCTGGCCTGCATCGCTATGATCTCGTTATTTTTGCTGAAGTTGCCCAGGGAAAACATTATCGCGATCAACGCCGCGATGGGCGCCATTTGGACGATGATAAGCGGAGTGAAGTTGAGGTAATACGGAAGCAGGAACCACAGGTCTATTTTGTTCTCTATCATCTCATTCAGGTTGTCGAACATGTCGATCACGACATAGAGAAACACAAAGATAAAAAGGCAAAAAATAAACGGCCCGATAAAATGTCTTAATAGATATCTGTCTATGATCCTCATTTATTTTCTCACCGCTATATGCATGAGCACCAATCCGATGAAGATAAGGATGATGTTCGCGAACCACACCGACAGCCAGATGGGGATGATGTTTTTCGTGGCCAATATCTGGCCCAGCGCGAGCAGCAGCCAGTATATTGTGGCCAGGGCAAAAGCCAGGCCTATGCCTATCGATTTTTCGCTCCTCCTTGTGGTTATCGCAAGCGGTATGCCTATAAGCACGAACGCGAAGCTTGCGAAAGAGGTGGCGATGCCTCTGTGAAAACGCCTGATGAGCGGCTGGGGGTCTATCCCTTTCTTTTTGAGTTTATCCGCGCTCGCCAGCAGTTCGTCGAATGTCATCTCCTTGTTTTTCTTGCCGCTTTCCTCCATCGTGCTGTCGTCCAGCGTCAGCGTAAGATAATATGTCCTGAAGTTGAGTTTGTAGAAATGCCTGGGGTTCATGGGGTTCGGTTCGTCACTTGTACCTTCGATCAGTTTGAGTTTTATGGTATTCTTATCAGCTACGGTTACGAGCTCGCCTCTTTTGGCGACGATCGTCCTGGTGGGCCCGTTTTCCTGCGGCTGGTATATCCTGATGTTTTTAAACGTCGTCTTATCCTTATTATATTTTATATCATATATAAAGAGGATGTAGTCTTTAAAACCCTTTATGAACGTCCCGGCCTCGAGGTACGCGGCCGGATGCCGCAGGCCCACTTCCTTTAAAAGTATCCTCGCCCTGTAGTGAGCCACCGGCACGATCTTGTCATTGAGCGGAAGTGAGATCACGCTTAAGAGAAGGCCGATTATTATCACCGGCGCGGATATCCGGTAGAGATTGATGCCGTTCGCGCGCATGGCCACGATCTCATTGTCGCTTGAAAGCCTGCCGAACGCGAGAAGGGTGGCCGTAAGGGCGCTCATGGGAACGGCGTAAGTCAAGAGGCGGGGAATAAGATAGACAAAGAGCTGCCCCACGTAGCCTATCTCGACGCCTTTGTTGATGACGAAATCGGCCAGCTTGACGATGTTGCCTATTACAAAGGCGAATGTTATCACCACAAGAGACAGTATAAGCGGGCCGAGCATCTCTTTTAAGACATAGTTTCTCAGTATTCTCATCGTCTTGCCTACGCGCTCCTCGCCAGCGTAAATACTTCTACGGGGCCGGCGCCTGCTTCTTTGAGAACCCTGGAGCACTCGTTTGCCGTCGCGCCGGTCGTGAAGACGTCATCCACTATCAGCACGGACCTGTCCTTGACCACGCGCGGGTCTTTTATTTTAAAGGCGCCTTTGATATCCTCAAGCCTTTTTTCCTTAGACAGCGTCATCTGCGGCCTGCCGGGGCGGACGCGGACCAGCCCTTTTCTTAATACCGGAATGCCGAACCTCTTTGAAAGATTGACAGACAATATCAGTGACTGATTAAACGACCTCTCTCTTTCTTTTACGCTATGGAGCGGGACCGGCGCAAGCCAGTCGTAGCGTGTCATATCCATATATTGCCCGGCAAATTCACTCATCAGATCCGCAAAGAGCCCTTCCAGCGCTAACCCACTTTTATATTTGAACTTATGTATGCATTCCCTCATCATGCCGTCGTATATGGAAACGGCATGATTTGCGCTGAAATGATACGCCGCTCTATTGCAGTCCTCGCAGATGCCTCCTTTGTGCTCGCCCGGTATCCCGCATCTTTTGCAGAAAGGCGGGTTGTTTAACTTTATGCCGGCGGCGCAGTTATCGCACAGTACTCCGTACTCAAAAAGAGCGAACCCCTTGCCGCATATCTGGCAGCGCGGAGGGTATATGAGCCCGAGTATGAGCCGCGCGATCGCGTTCGGCGGCCGGGTCGGCGGAATTTTCATAGAGAATATGATACCACGCCGGGAGGGAATTGTCAATGAAGGGTCGCGCCGCTCGGCGGCACCCCACCTTCACCTCTCATGCAACAAAGCAACAGTTTCATATACGATGTTTTGCAAGCTCGCTGATTTTTTCGCCGACCTTTGGGACTTAGCGGCTCGTAAATTTGACG
>CAZYBX010000188.1:0-1776 GCA_964645565.1 uncultured Planctomycetia bacterium
CCCACGCGCAGCAGAAAATTAAAAAACTTTTTGTCCTTAGGCATGGGTGAATGAGATTTAAAAATCCCGTGATTCCGGGATTCCATCCCGATCCCAGCGCGTGCAGGGTTGGCGAAGACTACTACCTTGTCACGAGCTCGTTCGGGTATTTCCCCGGAGTTCCGATATTCCGCAGTAAAGACCTTGTCCACTGGAGGCAGATAGGATATTGCCTCACGCGCGAAAGCCAACTCCCTTTAGAGAAAGCGGGAAGTTCCGGCGGCATCTACGCGCCGGCTATCAGACATCATGACGCGGCGTTCTATATGGCCTCCACGAATATTACGGCAGGCGGTAATTTTTACGTCCGCGCCGAAGACCCTTCCGGCGAATGGTCGGAGCCCGTTTGGGTAGAACAGGGCGGTATCGACCCGTCTTTATTCTTTGATGACGACGGCAGGGCGTATTTTACGAGCACGGGCGAGGGCTGCATCGTCCAGAGCGAGATCGATATAAAAAGCGGCAGACTGCTTACGAAGGCGAGGGAGGTTTGGCGGGGGACAGGCGGTTCGTATCCGGAGGGCCCGCATCTTTACAAAATAAACGGTATGTATTATCTGATGATCGCTGAGGGCGGCACCGAATACGGCCACATGGAGACGATAGCCAGAAGCAAAAGTCCATGGGGGCCTTTCGAGGGGTGTCCGTGGAACCCGATACTCACGCACAGGAGTACCTCAAGCCCTATCCAGGCCACAGGTCACGCGGACCTGGTGCGGGCTCATGACGGAAGCTGGTGGATGGTCTTCCTCGGGATACGCCCGAACGGACATCCGTATTGCCACCATCTCGGAAGGGAGACGTTTCTTGCGCCGGTAAAATGGACGGATGACGGATGGCCCGTGGCCGGCGACGGAGGCATGGTCTATCCGGAGACCGAGGCGGATTGCCTGCCTCTACATCCATGGGAGAAGGAAAGCGCGCGGGATGATTTTGATTCCCCTGTGCCCGGCCTTCAATGGAATTTTCTCAGGAATCCGCGGCGGGACTGCTGGTCTCTTTCGGACAGGCCCGGATGGCTGAAATTGACCTGCACGGAAGTATCGCTCAATGATTTGGCTTCCCCGGCATTTCTTGGCCGCAGGCAGGAGCACTTCGATTGCTCTGTCACGGCCTTGCTGGATTTTTCGCCGAAATACGACGGCGAGGAGGCGGGCCTGACGGTGATGATGAACGAGCGCCATCATTATGAACTGGCCGTCACGCTCGCAAAAGGGACGAGGCGCGTGGTAGTCCGGCGCCGGGTCGGTGATCTCAGCGTTATGCCGGCTTGCGAGAAGATAGGCGGCGATAAAGTAAGATTGAGGATCGAGGCCGACCGGGATACATACAGGTTTTCATATTCGCCGGACGGCCGCGGCTTCAAAGAGATCGCCCGGGCCCAGACGCGCTACCTTTCCAGCGAGGTGGCGGGAGGGTGGACCGGCGTTTACCTGGGTATGTATGCTGCAGCGGGAAGCGGCGCTAAAAGCGGTTCGCCGGCCTATTTCGACTGGTTCGATTATATCCCCAACGGCTGATCATACAAATTACTTGAAAACATAAATGAAATAATGTATAATTACGTTCTAATTACTTATATCAAATAGAAGGTCCTCCTCGCTATGTGTTGGATAGGCGAGAAGGACCCAATTCGGCCATATGGTTTACGTCGTCCGGCAAGGACTCCGTAAACTGTTTTTAAGGTCCTCCTCGCTATGTGTTGGATAGGCGAGAAGGACCCAATTCGGCCATATG
>CAZYBX010000188.1:1876-3217 GCA_964645565.1 uncultured Planctomycetia bacterium
GTTTACGTCGTCCGGCAAGGACTCCGTAAACCATGGCCTCATTGGGCTCGTAGCTCAATTGGTTAGAGCATCTGACTCATAATCAGAGGGTTCCTGGTTCAAGTCCAGGCGGGCCCACCAGTTTAGTCGAAAGGGCGGTTAGCTCAGCTGGTTAGAGCGTGTGCCTCACATGCACAAGGCCAGTGGTTCAAGTCCACTACCGCCCACCAGTGAAGGAAATGATGCCGGTATCGGATGTACTGAACAATCTGATCGCGCTTCAAAAGATCGACAAAGATATCTATGAGTTAAGAAGGCAATTGGACGATGTCCCGGTCAGGCTGAAGGCGCTTGACGACGAGATGGAAGCTATCACCGCCAAGGTGAAGGCGAAAGACGAGGAGTTCAAGCAGTTCCAGATGAAGCGCAAAGAGAAAGAGATAGACCTGGAGCAGAAAGAGAACGGCATAAAGAAGCTTCAGTCGCAGCTGTATCAGGTGAAGACGAACAAGGAATACACCGCGCTTGAGCATGAGATAGCCGGCCTCAAAGCCGACAAATCGGTCCTGGAAGAAGACATCATAGTCATGTTCGACGAGATCGAGGCCGCGGAAAAGGGGCTCGGCGAAGCGAAGAGGGAGCTCGAGGCCGAGAAGGACAAGGTCGCGGCCGAAAAAAAGAAGGTGGATATCGATAAGAAGGAGATAGAGAAGAGGCTCGGCGAGCTGGAGGGAAAGAGGGGCTCCATAACGCCGCTGATAGATAAGGATACGCTTTCCAAATACGAGAGGATCCTCAAGAACAAAGACGGCATGGCGCTGGTACCCGTGACCGGTCAGAATTGCGGAGGGTGTTTCATGGACCTTCCGCCGCAGGTCATAAGCGAGATCAGGCTGAGAGAAAAGATAATGTACTGCGAGCGCTGCGCGAGGATGCTTTATACCGAGGATTAGGGGGGGCATTGAGTCAAAATACGGTGACGATCTACATAGACGGAGCGGCCAGGGGCAACCCGGGGCCGGCGGGCGCGGGCATAGTCCTCAAAGAGGGCGGTAAGACGATAAGATCCGTCTATAAATATCTGGGAGACGCCACTAATAATGTCGCGGAGTACAGCGCCCTTATTTCGGGTCTGCAGGAAGCCATCGCCCTGGGGTATAAAAACGCGAGACTTCATCTGGACAGCGAACTCGTCGCCCATCAGTTAAGGGGCGACTATAGAGTGAAGAACGGCAATATAAAGCCTCTTTTCGAAAAAGCCGTCGGTCTTATCAACGGATTTGACAGCATAGAGATCGTAAGGATAGGCCGGGAAGACAATAAGGAAGCCGATAAGCTTGCCAATAAAGCTATAAATCTTTC
>CAZYBX010000189.1:0-3141 GCA_964645565.1 uncultured Planctomycetia bacterium
GATGATAGCCAGCAATAACAGCAATATGACAAATTGCAGCTGTATCCGTTTATTTACAAGGTAGTGCCTCCGCCTGTTTTGCACGCGCTTCATACTCTCCCCCTCCGGCTATTCCCCTACGATCACAAATCCTATATTTGTCTTTACCAGGACATTGCCTTTAGCCGTCTCTGCCGCGCTTTTATAATCCTCTATATTCCTGACGGCCTTCCTGTCTATCTCCTTTATGATGAGCCCTCTCCTTAACCCCGCATTGTCCGCCGGGCTGCCGCCTTCCACCTTCAATATCAATACGCCGGCCTGCTTATCGATGCCGTACCTCTGGGCGATCTCGTCGGTGATGCCGGCTACCGTCAGCCCCCGCCAGCTGCTCGCTTCCCGGCCGCCCGTCTCGCCCTCTCCGGCATATTCGCCTCTTGCCAGGGCCTCTTCAGAAGGCCTTTCGCCGACCACTACCTCCAGCGCCATCTCTCTTCCGTCTCTGATGACGCCTACTTTTATCTTCTTGCCGACCTCGGCCTCTCCCGCAAGCTTTAGCATCGTCCTGAGCGAATCTATCGGATAGCCGTCGAACGACATTATTATGTCCCCGTCTTTTATGCCGGCCTTGTCCGCGGGGCCGTTCTGCACGACATCCACTACTATCGCGCCCGCCCTTCCCTCAAGACCGAAATATTGGGCCATTTCGTGCGACATCTCCTGGACTGTCACCCCCACCCATCCATAGACCACCTTTCTGCCCTCTATGAGGTCGTCCAAAACATGCTTTATGGTATTTGCGGGTATGGCGAAACCTATCCCCTGATAACCTCCTGTTGTCGAAAATATTGCGACGTTTATCCCCATTATCTTACCGTCCAGGCCGCAAAGAGGCCCACCGCTGTTTCCGGGATTTATCGCGGCGTCGGTCTGGATCAGGTCCATATAATTCCTGCCCTGGGCGCTCGCCATAGGCAATGATCTATGCAAGGCGCTTACGACACCCACCGTCACCGTCGGAGTAGGATTATTGACCGCGAAACCGAACGGATTTCCGATCGCGATCGCCCACTGTCCGGTCCTCACTTTATCGGAATCTCCCAGTTCGGCAACGGGAAGGTCGCCGGCTTTTATCTTTATAACGGCCAGGTCGCTTCGTTTGTCCGAACCTTTTATCTCGGCCTCAAACCTTCTTCCGTCCGATAATATGACCGTGACCTTGCTCGCCCCGCCCACCACATGGTCATTAGTGATAATATATCCTTCTTTGTCGATTATTACTCCCGTGCCCATGCCCTGCTGCTTGAACTCCCTTTCGGGCATCTCGCCGAAGAATTCCCTTAAGAAATCCTCAAAATCCCCGCTGTTCGGCCCGAAGTAGCGCCGCTGCGCCGGGACTTTCTGGGTGACCTCTGATACAATGCTCACGACCGCGGGCCCTACCGCATCCGCCACTTTTATGAAGGCGCCTTGGAGCCCTTCCGCGTCTTTTATGGATACGACCGTATCGGCGCCCTTCTCGGGTAACGCCCTGGACCCGGAGATCAGGTTTGAGCGGACCGCGATGCCGAGGCCTATGATTACGCCTATTAAAACAAGCGCCGCCAATCCTAAGGGGACACTCACCTTTGGTGAGTGTCCCCACCTGCTACTTCCCAATAGCTTTGATTTCATTCTCGAGCTTCTCCATGAATTTCGGGTTCTGCTTAAGGTACAGCCGGGCGTTCTCGCGGCCCTGACCCAGCTTGTCGTCGCCGTATGTGATCCATGTGCCGCTTTTCTTAAGGATGCCCATAGTCTCGGCCATATCAAGGACCCCTCCGGAGCGGGAGATGCCTTCGTCGTACATTATGTCAAACTCCGCTTTTCTGAAAGGCGGGGCCACTTTGTTTTTTACGACATTCGCGCGTACCCTTGAGCCGACCACTTCCTCGCCCTTCTTGAGAGAGGCTATCCTCCTTAGATCGATCCTCACTGAAGAATAAAACTTCAGGGCGCGGCCGCCTGTGGTAGTCTCCGGGTTTCCGAACATGACGCCTATTTTTTCCCTTATCTGATTGATAAAGATCACGCATGTCTTCGATTTACTTATCGCGCCGGTCAATTTCCTGAGCGCCTGGCTCATCAACCTTGCCTGCAGGCCCATATGCGACTGACCCATCTCCCCCTCTATCTCCGCGCTGGGGGTGAGCGCCGCGACTGAGTCCACCACTATAACGTCCACGGCATTGCTCCGGACAAGTGTCTCGGCTATATCGAGGGCCTGCTCTCCGGTATCGGGCTGAGACATAAGCAGCTCATCGAGGTTTACTCCGATCTTTCTGGCATACGTCGCGTCAAAAGCGTGCTCAGCGTCGATAAAAGCGGACTGGCCTCCCTGTTTTTGCGACTGGGCTATCACGGACAAGGTAAGCGTTGTCTTGCCGCTGGCCTCGGGTCCGAATATCTCGATGACTCTTCCGCGCGGCAACCCGCCGACACCCAGCGCCACATCCAGAGGCATCGCTCCTGTCGGGATGCTGGGAACGTCCACCTTAAAATCATCGCCGAGCCTCATTATGGAGCCCTTGCCGAATTGCTTCTCGATCTGGTTTATGGCCAGACCCAGGGCCTTGGCCTTATCAGTCCTCTCGTCCTTATCTTCATTCACTTCTTTGACTTCCTTTACCTTGACCATAACATACCTCCTAATTATTTTACATATTTTTAGAATGTTATTATACATCTCCTGTAATATTTTGTAAAGGCTAATATTGGGGTTTATACGCTCATACGCACCACCTCCTCATCTATATATACGTATGAAGACGAAAATCCTTAACACGATTTTTACAAATTTTCTTGTAAGGAGTCTCGAAGTGGTATATAATCGGCTTATGGAAAAAAACGGCGTCGCGGCGGAAATAATAGCGGTGGGAAGCGAGATACTTCTGGGGCAGATCGTCAATACAAACGCTTCATACCTATCCGGGAAGCTTTCGGAGCTCGGCATAGATCTTTTCCGGCAATCCGTGATAGGAGACAACCCCGGCCGGGTCTCGGCTTCGCTGAAGAATGCTTTAGGCCGGTCCGATATAGTAATAATCTGCGGCGGGCTGGGCCCGACTGTCGATGATATAACTATGGAGGCCGTCGCTGAAGCCATTGGCCGGCCGCTCGCCC
>CAZYBX010000190.1:0-3097 GCA_964645565.1 uncultured Planctomycetia bacterium
ATTCCTATCGGATGTATACTAATCCCATATGAATGGAAATCTACTTTCTTTTACTTTGACCGGTTCGTCGCTTGCGGCGGGTTTCGTGATTTATTTAGTGGCAGATTTTTTAATCCGCCGCTGGGATAAGTTTATATCCTCAAGAGAGATCAAGATACGTTTGGCCCACCTTAAAAAACCTCTTTTATTTCTTATTCCCGCCCTCTGCTTAATCGTCGTTATGCCGTTTACGCGCTTTGACGAAGGTACGCATTTGATAATCGCCCGCGTATTAAACTTATGGCTAATAGCCTCATGCGGTTTTCTTTTCATTAAAGCAGTTCATATGGCGCGTGAAATTATACTGAATCAATACGACGTGGGGGCGCGTGACAACCTTCTGGCTCGCCGCGTCTATACACAGATAGGGGTAATATCGAACATCATTATTATCGGCATTATGTTGCTTACGATATCGTTTATTCTTATGACTTTTCCGGCGGTTCGCCAAATAGGCGTCAGTATTTTGGCATCGGCCGGCGTATTGGGTATAGTGCTCGGCCTGGCGGCGCAAAAGACGCTGGGAAACGTAATAGCGGGCATACAAATCGCAATTTCACAGCCCATTCGCCTGGATGACGCGGTCGTAGTGGAAAACGAGTGGGGATGGATTGAAGAAATAACACTTACTTATGTAGTAGTGCGCATATGGGATTTAAGGCGCCTTGTCCTCCCTATAGCGTATTTTATAGAGAAACCGTTTCAGAATTGGACGCGCACTTCGGCTAATATTTTAGGGTCTGTCTATCTATATGCCGATTATACCTTACCCGTGGAAGAGCTGCGTCAGGAACTCTATAATATCCTTGAAAAAAGCTCCTATTGGGACAAAAAGGTGAAAGTTCTTCAGGTCACAAATACAACTGAACGCACAGTTGAGTTGCGCGCTTTAATGAGCGCGGCGGATTCGCCCACTGCCTGGAATTTGCGATGCGAGGTAAGAGAGAAACTATTGGATTTCATGCAGAAAAAATACCCCCACAGCCTACCTCGAACACGTGTTGAATTAGAAAAGAGTTGACCCATCGCCGTAACTAGACCGCCGGGTCCTCCGGGCGGAGCCGCTGAAACATAACCCTCTGCAACTTATTTTGCTGCAGAGGGTTTTGCATTTTTGCGATTGTAGGGTATAATTATAGAAAAAGAGGCAAATATGGAAACCTCAGTATTTATTGCCAAGATTCTTGGTCTGTATTATCTGATTATAAGCTCTCTATCAAGAAAGGCAGGACGATGAAAAAACGCATGAAGGCCAGCCGCACGAGCGGCGAAGGCATTAAGCCTAAACCTTTATCGGCTCCTGCGGCCGCTGATCAGGATATAGTGGGACTTCTTACGACATTGGTACAGAAACTCACCTCTTTTGAGACCAAGATAGATACGGTCCTCAGACGGATCCCGGCGCAACCCGCGGCGATCCCCGGGCCACAGCCGACGCCGCATCCTTCCTTTGAGCGGCATAAGCAATCCAGGCCTATGTACAAAGTGATCTGCGCAGATTGCGGCAAGGACAGTGAAGTTCCGTTCAGGCCGAGCAGTGACCGCCCTGTTTACTGCAAGGAGTGTTTCAAGGTGCGCAGGAATAGCGGCACATTCAATCCGCGGGGAGATAATAAGGCGAAGGAAGCGCCGCCGGCAACTCCCGGTCCTGCCGAAACGCCAAAAGCGGCAAAGCCTGCAAAGCCGGTCAAAAAAAAGAAACCGCGGGCAAAGAAGAAAAAGAATAAAAAATAGGATATTAGGCGCCGGCCCATAAGGCGCCATCTCTCGTCGGTTGAGGGCGCCGGATCTTCCGGAGGAGTGCCGGCGAAAGATCTTTACCTTTTTATCTTGCTGACCTTGGCCCCTTCGAGAGTAAGGTTGTACATCAGGCCTTTCTGGTCGAATACGAAGGCCACGATAGGCTGATTTGTCTTTGACGTGTCTATTGAGCCGTCGGCCCCTATGGCCACTACTGTCACCGAGGCGTCGGCTCCCACCTTCCAGCCGTCGCTGTTTTGAAAATCCTCAAGCGCCTTTTTGTCCATAAACAGCATGATTATCGTCTTTTTCTGGCCGCCCAGCTGAAAACCTATGGACGCGGCAGCGGTGCTGTAATAGTCCACTGTCTTGCCGTCGATCACAAGGGCGCCTTCGCCGTACTCCCCGCCGATGCCTATGCCCGCCTTGAAGACCGCGGGAAATACAAGCGCGCCTGCGGATTTTTTCAATACCGCCTCGCCGCCGGAGATATCCTTGAGCATCCCGAGCGATCTTACTACGCCCGCATCGATGCTTTCGGCGCTGACGGCCTTGGCCTCATGGGCGGAGAACAGTAAGACCGCGCATACTGCAAATAAGACAGAAAGAATGACCTTTTTCATCTTGTACCTCCTTTAGCCGGATTATACAGCAGGAATAGGCAATATACAAGGCCTATTTTTTAGCGCGTCCCCGGAGGCGATAAAAGATTTGCTTACTATTTCGAAATCGAAGTGGTATAATACCGCAAAAAGGAGGGCGATATGGCAAAATTGGACATTAAGGCGTTTGGGCTCAGTCTCGGCATCCTTTGGGGCGCCGCTATGTTTCTTTTGGGGCTGACGGTTATGCTTTTCAACTGGGGCGCGGCGTGGGTGACGCTGATGTCCTCACTGTATATCGGTTATAAACCGACGCTTTTAGGAAGCGTTATCGGGGGCGTATGGGGGTTCTTCGACGCCGGTATCGGAGGCGTGGTCGCGGCGTGGCTGTATAATAAATTCCAAAAATAGGACGCGCCCTGCCTGAGGAGAGATGTTTTATGCCGTTGATGAAAGCGGTCCAGGTAAGTCTTCCCGGAGCGGACTTTGAACTGGCGCAAAAGGAGGCGCCTGAGCCGAAAGAAGGCGAAGTGCTGATAAAAGTGGAAACCCGGGCAAAGGGGCGGCGTCGGGTGGCACGGAGGACATTGCTTTGAATGCGGCGCGTGCCTCAGAAAGGATTTTACCCACCATAACCGGTTCGGCCGCACCTTCGGTCAAAAGAGCTGACATATTTTATTTTGGAAAGATATGAATAACGAGAGATTACGCAAGAT
>CAZYBX010000191.1:0-2998 GCA_964645565.1 uncultured Planctomycetia bacterium
GAAATGCCGAATCTCAACAAGATTCGGCCGACCTTTGGGACTTAACGGCTCGTAAATTTGACGAAATTCCTCAGCCTTCTATGCAAGGGTCAGTTTCGTCATTTACTCGCCGTAAGTCCTCAAAGGTCTTTTGCCGAAAAAATCTTTATGCGAGCTTGCCAAAACATCGCATCTGAAACTGTAAATTTATCTCACTCGAGGCTAAATTTTGTAGTCGCCCGTGGAATATCAATATTGCCCATAACGTTTGTCGCCATCAGCCATGAGCCAATTTAGTCTCTCCATTTAATTCCTCCATATGATATACTCTATTGTATGAAGGTGATCAGATCCTTAATCGTATTTCTTATATTTCTCGTCTTCGTGTGCCTGCTTAAATCCCCGTCCGCGGCGGCGGAAGAATGGACTTCCCCTTACATGACAGGCGGAATCATGCTCGCCGGCGATAATATCTTTATGTGCGAGGAGATCGATGAAAGGTCGCGCCGCGCCGAGTCCGGAGACGGCGTCCGATTGTTCGGAGCGTTTAAGCTGCAGGCGACGGTGCGCGGGAGGGTGAGCGGCGGGCATACCTATCTTTCGGATGTAGGCATCAGGATCGTCCCCGATAATTACGCGCGCGTCGACGGCGCGGTAAATATGGACTCGCCGACTCGCGTCGTCGTCAAACGCATCAGCTTTCTGACATTTGATGACGAGAATGACAGATTCGGTCCTTTGCATGTGATCAACCTGCCTCCTCCCGCCATAGATACCACGACCACCGCACCGGGAAATGAATACGCTCAGGATATCCCGTTGGAAGAGGAGATCTGCGTTCCCCGGGATGTCGTCCTGAATATTTCTTATGAAGCCGGTCTGTCCGGCACGGACGAATTGATCGTGTCAGGCCCTTTGAAAGGACTGGAATTGCGGCCTTTCCGCTGGCAGGTGCCGGTACCGGGTCCCGTTCCGCGGCCCGCGGCCCCGCCCGCTTATTATGAAAATGTGTTTTTCGGTTACGTATATTCCGCGGATGAAGCCCGTCCTTTATACGGTATGGATGTGCATGTGAAGGATTATGGCCTTGAGGACAGCCGCCACAGAGGATATGATACGACGGATGAAAGCGGATATTTTGAGGTCAGGTTCAATGCGGAGGGGGACAGGGAGAGGACGTACAAGATCTATATCGGAAACGACACCGAACCCTCGATAGTCCAGGATTACTACGAAGACTATTATTACGATGAGCGTAAAAAGGCGGAACGGGTGCCGCCGGGCGAGGCGATGCCTGTGATCTTCGCGCTTGAGAAAAAAAAGGCCCCGTGCGCTGTGATCGCGGGGTTTGAGCCGGCAAGGCCGGCAGAAAACGAGGAGGTCGTTTTCACGGGTAAGTGTTATGCCGGAGGGGCAGGGATAACGGCTTACAGTTGGCACAGCAGCGTGGACGGGTATCTTTGCGATAAATCCGTTTTTACCACCCGCGATCTAACCGCCGGAGCAGACCACATCATCTCTTTTTCCTGCGCCGACGCTCTCGGTTTTACCTCACCCGAAGACAGCCTCGCGTTCAGGATCAACAGGCGGCCCCGCGCTTACATCTACAGCATCGAGCCGAATCCCTCCCCGGAAGCCGGCGCCGTCAGTTTTCGAATAGACGCTTTTGACGATGACCCGGACGGAAAGATCGCAAAAATCAAATGCCGGGCGCGCAATATAAACGAGGACGGCCGGGAAAGCTTTATCATATATGAAGGCGAACCAAAGATGCGGATAGACCGCGACGGCCAGCCTCAATTAGCCCAAGTCACGTTTGACCGGACGTTTTTGACGGAAGGTGAATATGAGATAACCGCCACCGCTTGCGATGAGTCGGGGGCGTGGGCTTCGGAGCAGGGTGATGTAAAAAGACTGGTGATCGGCTCCGTCTCCTCCGGGGATTATGACCTGGTGATCTCAGGCATAGATTTTTTGGAGACGCCGAGGGCGGGAGAGGAGTCAAGGGTGAGAGTCAACGTAACGAATACGGGCGCGGATGACTTATTGGTAAATAATATGAAACTGAGTTACCATGTGGGCGGGACGAGTCCGGCGAGAAATATAATATCGTTGCCGGCGAATTTCTTCGTGGCCGCGGGAGGCGAAACGAGTTTTGACGGGGTATACTGGGTTCCGGAGGCAGGCGGCGACCAGACTCTGGTCTTCGAGATAGATTTCGACTATGATCGCGATAGCGGCAACGGACTGGGCGTGGTGGAGGAGACCGACGAATATAACGTGAAAGAGGCCCGGGTCACGGTCTCGGAGCCGGTTTATGACTTTCCCGCGGGTGAGACGGAAAGGCTTGAAGAGATCGATCTGGAGATCGTAGACGGGGTCATCGAGTTTAGCGATCCCGTTTATACGGTAGGCCGGAACATCAAGATCGCGGCCAGGATGAAAAATACGGGAGAAAAAAAGCTCTATCCGGCCGAAGCCGCCTTTTTTGTGGGTGAAGAGAGGATCGGCGAAGTCGAGGTGGGAGCGCTCGACCCCGGGGAGGAGAAGCGGGCGGTCATCTGGTGGACGCCGGATGCCCCCGGAGAGTATAAAATATCGGCTATGGCCGACCCGAGAAAGAGGTTTGACGAAAGAGACGAAGAGAATAACAGCGCCGCCGGCTCTCTTACGATAGAAGCCCCATCTTATTAGTTTAATTCCCCCCTATATATAACTACTTGACAAAATATATATTAGATTATAACATATGTAAAATAAGGAGATAGCGCTATGCCTATCGAGGGGTATGCAGATTATAAGCGCAGGGAGTTCTGCAGGGATGTAAAATGCCCCGTACAGAACGGTCTGGACGCCGAAAAGCAGGGCTCCGCCGGTTATGAGAAGTTAAGAGATGTCTGTAAAAACGATTGCAGGTATACGACCTATCAATTTCATCATTGGCTTATAGAGAAGGGGTATAAAATCGACAGGCCGCAAACCGTTAACAGAAAACCGTGAACCGGACACGGCACTTTAA
>CAZYBX010000192.1:0-2958 GCA_964645565.1 uncultured Planctomycetia bacterium
TCCAAAGTCATCAAGACCTCTGACTGGGGAAAATACGAGAGCAGGGTGGCGCAGAATACGGAGAAGATACTGCGCATACTGGAAGACTCCGGCATCAAGACCACGTTCTTTGTGCTGGGATGGGTGGCGGAGAGGTTCCCGAAGCTGATAGAAAAGATCCACAGGGCCGGCCACGAGATAGCGAGCCATGGATACGACCACCAGCTTGTGTATAAACAGGGCCCGGATGAGTTTCGCAGGGACCTGAGGAAGGCAAAGGACATCCTGGAGGGCATCACGCAGTCTCCGGTATTGGGATACCGCGCGCCGAATTACTCCATTACGAAGAAGTCGATGTGGGCGCTGGATATCCTGATGGAGGAAGGCTTTTTGTATGACTCCAGTCTCTTCCCGATCAACCACGATAAGGGCGGCATGCCGGGCTCGAAACGGTATCCCTTCAGGATATACAACCACAAAAAATGGCTGTGGGAATTTCCTCTCTCTACTGTGAGGATAAGGAACAGGAACATACCGTTCTCGGGCGGCGGCTATTTCAGATTGCTGCCGTATAGTTTTATTAAATGGTCTATCGAGGCGATCAACAACGAGGGAAGGCCGGCCGTGATGTATCTGCATCCGTGGGAATTCGACCCGGGACAGCCGAGGATAAAGACGGATTACATGAGCATGTTCAGGCACTATGTGAATATGTCAAAGACGGAAGGCAAGCTGAAAGAACTCTTGGGGGATTTTGAGTTTAAGTCTATCGCGGACTTTTGTAAAGGATAGAACCTATGTTTAAAAGGATAGTGAGCTTGAGATACCATACGGTGGAGCCGAATGACTCCGCAAGGCTGAGCAAGGAGGAGAGGTTTTACAACGTGACTCCGGATATGTTCAGGCAGCAGATGTCGTATCTTAAGGCCAGCGGTTTCGAGACGCTGACTCTCTCGGAGCTCATCAATATCGAGCGCGAAAAAGACCTCCCCGGGAAGCCGGTGGTCCTCACGTTCGACGACGGCCACATAAGCCATCACAGCACAGTATTGCCGATATTGAAGGAGATGAGGTATAGAGGCGCTTTCTTTATAGTGGTGGATGAGGTGTCCGGAAGGAACCGCATGGGCTGGAGCTGGATAAAGGAATTGAAGGATAAGGGCATGGATATAGGTTCACATAGCCTGCACCACAAGACCCTCGATAAGGCTTCATACCAGAGCCTGATATTCGAACTTAAAGCGTCGAAACTCGCGCTCGAGGAAGAGCTTGAATCGGAAGTCATAGCGTTTTCCGTCCCGACGGGCATGTATTCCCGACGGATAAGCGATGTGGCCCGGGGCATGGGCTACAAGCTGGTCTTCACGTCTTTCTCGGGCAATATAACGCTATACTCGAATCCGCACTGCCTGCGGAGGATAGGGATGAGGAGCGAGTATTCGATGGATGATTTCATTGACATAGTGGAAAAGGATACGGGATTTTTAGTGAAGAGGCGGGTGGAGCAGTTCGCGAAGAACGGGCTGAAAGGCGCGATCGGCGTGAAGGGATATGAGAGGCTGTAGAACGCTGTAGTGATGACGAGGTAATAAAAAAGGGGACAGGCTGCTTTTTTGCAGCTTGTCCTTATACGCAAAAAAGTAGCCTGTCCCCTTTTTTTTTAACACGGAGCAATATATGGATGACAAGAAGAAGAGCATGATTCAATTTATATCGAGTCTCGCGCTTTTATTTATCGTTTATGTCCCGATGTTCAGATGGATGGTGGACAGGTGGATGGCGCCGGAGTCGTATTACGGGCATGGTTTCCTCATACCTATTGTGAGCCTCTATGTCCTGTGGCAGAGGAAGGACATGCTGAAGGAAGTAAAGATCTCAAGCGAGATGTCCGGGCTTTTTATCGTCGCTGGCTGTCTCTTCGTCCATATCCTGTGCGCTCTCCTGAGGGTCTATTTTATATCCGGGTTTTCATTTGTGATGGCGATATACGGACTGGCGCTCTTTTTCTTCGGGAAGGAGATGGCGAAAAAGCTCGTATTTCCGGTGTTTTTCCTGCTTGCGATGATACCTCTGCCGCTCGTCTTGATAAGCAACCTGACGGTAAAGCTCAAATTGTTCGCGGCGGAAGCCGCCACGGTCATCCTGAATAAGATAGGTTTTCCGTCAATTAGAGACGGCAGTATTATCAGGATGCCTCACTCGTTTATCGCCGTAGAGGCGCCTTGCAGCGGATTGCGCTCGCTTATTTCGCTTATGACTTTGGGGGTGCTGTTCGCCTTCGCGTCAAAGGCCTCTTCTCTAAAAAAAGGTATAATAATCGCTTCTTCGGTGCCGATCGCGATCGTGACAAATATCATCAGGATTCTGATGCTCGCTACCGTCAATGACCTCTACGGCGAAAAAATAGCTATGGGGTTTTTCCATGACTTCTCGGGATTTTTTGTGTTCGCGTTCGCGTTCGCGGGGCTATGGATCGTCGGACGTGTGTTGGAGCCGAAAGGGATGGAAAGTGAATAAAAATAAAGCCGGTTTTATAACGATCATCGGCCTTTTGTCCATAACGGGATTTTTTTCAATGAACCTCTATTTTCAGCAGAGGGCGGTGCGTGACGAGCTCGACATAGCCACTTTTCCCTATGAAGTGGGCGATTGGAAGGGCAGGGATGTGGAAATAGAGGAGCTCACGTATAAGATCCTTCGGACAAGAAATCTGATGGTGCGTGAATACACGAACTCCCTGGGGCAGAAGGCTTCCCTGAGCATCATCTATTCGGAGACCGACAGGGGTGTCTTCCATCCTCCGGAAGTCTGCCTGATGGGCAGCGGCGTGGAGGTTGTAGATAAAAAGACCGAGAAGATAGAGGGCTTTAACGGGGACACGATCTACGCTAACAAAATATATCTCTTGAAGGACGATAGGATGAGCGTATCGCTCTATTGTTATAAGATAGGGCGTTTTTATACCGAGAATTTTTATCT
>CAZYBX010000193.1:0-2954 GCA_964645565.1 uncultured Planctomycetia bacterium
TAGATATCGGGTCGCTCGAGCGCTTCGTCGCGGCTTGGGAGCTGGCCCACAGTAAAAGTAAGACTCAAGCGAACAGTCGACGGTCGGCTGTCGGCTGTCGACAGCGCGGCACAAACAAAAAAATCGCCGTAATCGGCAGCGGACCCGGCGGGCTTACGTGCGCGGCAGACCTGGCAAAAAACGGCTACGAGGTCACTGTCTTCGAATCGCTGCACAAATTCGGCGGCGTCCTGGTATACGGGATACCCGAATTCAGATTGCCCAAAAAGGTCGTCGAAATAGAGACCGATTATATAAGATCGCTCGGAGTCGAATTTAAGGCGGACTATCTCATAGGGAAGACAAGGACCATAGAGCAGCTCAGGGACGAGGGCTTCGAGGCTTTTTATATCGGGACGGGCGCCGGGCTTCCCTACTTTCTCGGCATAGAGGGCGAGAACCTGAACGGCGTTTATTCGGCCAATGAGTTTTTGACGAGAATAAACCTTATGAAGGCCTATTTATTCCCCGAATATGACACGCCGGTAACCATAGGAAAAAGGGTGGGTGTGATCGGCGGGGGAAATGTGGCTTTGGATTCGGTAAGATGCGCGAAGCGGCTGGGCGCCGAAGAGGCCTTTATCATCTACAGGCGCTCGAGACAGGAGATGCCGGCGAGGATAGAGGAGATAGAGAACGCGGAGGAAGAAGGCGTAGAGTTCCATTTGCTGACCAATCCGGTGAAGCTATACGGCGATGACAGGGGATGGTTAAGAGAGATAGAGCTGATAAAGAACGAGCTCGGCGAGCCGGACGCGAGCGGGAGAAGGAGGCCGGTGCCGATAAAAGGCTCGAACTACAGGATGCCTATCGATACGGTCGTGGTGGCCATAGGCCAGGGGCCGAATCCGCTTCTTTTGGAGACTATAGAAGGTCTGAAGCTGAACAAAAAAGGCTACATAGAGACTGACGCGGAAGGCCGCACGTCTCTTCCCGATATTTTTGCCGGAGGAGATATAGTGACGGGAGCCGCTACGGTGATACAGGCGATGGGCGCGGGCAAGGCGGCCGCGCGCTCGATCGATAAATCATTAAGCTGAGTCATAAAAAACGGGGTTGAGTGATGAAGAGTTTGCCGGAGGCCAGGCTGAACTCGGCTTTTACTTTGACCGAAGTGCTGGTAGTGGCATGCATAGTAGCGGTCTTTATTTTCGTCGCGGTCGTCGCCATACAAGGGACAAAGACCGCCTCCGACGCCGTGGGATGCATGAGCAACTTGAGAAAGCTGTACCTGGCTATGATGATGTTCGCGGACGAACACGGCGGGTACTGGATAGGGAGCGGCAAGGAGGGCGTGACTATGCGCACCACGATGATCTGGAACGGACAGAAAAAATGCTGGCTGGGCATCCTCTATCACAACTATGTGAGCGACCTCGGCGTGTTTTATTGTCCGGCGCAGCGGGATAGAAACAGGCCGGCTACCGCGAACATGGAGAATTTCGGGAAAACGGGCGAAAAGTGCTCGTCGGATTATGAAGCGGCGTTTTATTCCGGCCAGACCATACACTTTAAAAGACTCAGGTATCAGGACCTTATAAGATGCGGCGCGCAGGATTTTTATCCGAGCCCTCACGCGGGCAGGGAGTTCATATTGAAGGGGAACGGCTCGGTAGTCCCCGTGCTGCCGGGAAATAAGGAATAATATGCCCGAGAAGACCTTACAGGAAAAACACGTATATACGGTCGGCGAACTCACCAGACTTATAAGGGCCGCCCTGGAAGACACCTTTCGGGAGGTATGGGTGGAGGGTGAGATATCGAATTTCACAAAGCATACCTCCGGCCATATGTATTTCAGCTTAAAAGACAATAGCGCGGTCATCAATTGTGTCCTCTTCCGCGCGGCGAATCAGAATATGAAGTTTGAGATCTCGAGCGGGATGCAAGTGGTCTGTTTCGGAAGGATAAGCGTATATGATAAGAGAGGGCAGTACCAGCTTATCGTGGACAAGCTTGAGCCTAAAGGCATCGGCGCGCTTCAGATAGCTTTCGAGCAGCTTAAAAGCAAGCTTCAGAAGGAGGGGCTCTTCGACGAATCCCGAAAGAGGCCTATTCCGTACCTGCCCACGAGGATCGGCGTGGTCACTTCCCCGACGGGCGCGGCGATAAGAGATATATTGAACGTCGTAAAGAGGCGTTTTCAGAACATCGAAGTCATACTGAACCCGGCGAAGGTTCAGGGCGAGGGCTCCGAGCGCGAGATCGCGAACGCGATAAACGAGTTTAACGAATATAACGGCACGGTTTCCGGCGAAGACCTGATAGACGTCCTTATAGTCGGCAGGGGAGGAGGAAGCCTGGAGGACCTGTGGTCGTTCAACGAAGAGATAGTGGCAAGGGCTATAGCGGCTTCCAGGATACCCGTGATCAGCGCGGTCGGCCACGAGGTGGACTGGACCATCGCTGATTTTGTCGCCGATAAAAGGGCCCCCACGCCTTCCGCGGCCGCCGAACTTGTCATCCCCAGAAAAGAAGACCTTGTCTCGAGGCTGGATGAGCTCGCCGACAGGCTCGACGGCTCCATCCTGGATAAGATAGCTTTTTTGAAAGATGAGTTAAAGACGTTGGCTGAAAGCTATATACTGAAACAGCCCATAAATATCATAGAACAGTATCAGCAGAGAGTGGATGACCTGGCGCGCAATATCGAAGTGAGGGCGGCCCATATATTCAATTTAAAAAAGGCGGCGTTTTCCGCGATTTGCGGAAAACTGGATATGCTTAGTCCGTTCAATGTCCTCTCCCGCGGATACAGCATCACCACGCATCTGGCCACCGGGAGGATATTGAAGGACGCCGGCAAACTGAAGAAAGGCGATAGAGTGCGAACCCGCCTTGATAAAGGCAGTTTTATAAGTGAAGTAAAAAACAGTGATTAAAAAAGGGGACAGGCTACTTTTTTGTAGCTTGTT
>CAZYBX010000194.1:0-2947 GCA_964645565.1 uncultured Planctomycetia bacterium
TCACCTACGGGACGAACAACGAGTTCGGCTTCGATTATCTGCGCGACAACATGAAGCTGAGGAAAGACGATATGGTGCAGCGCGGGTTCTATTACGCTATCGTCGATGAGGTGGACAGCATCCTGATAGACGAGGCGAGGACGCCTCTCATCATATCCGGCCCCGTGGAGGAGTCGCATCATAGATACGACGAGGTCAGGCCTTTTATAGACAGGCTTTACCGCCGGCAGGAGGCCGCCGTTAAAAGTCATTTGGACGGATTGGGCGATTTTCTGAAGACAGGCGATATGGATTCGCAGGCCTTCAACGAACTTCTGTACACCGTGCATAAGGGCTCTCCGAAAGAGCCGAGACTGCTCAGGATGATAGCGGAGCACCCCAGGCTCAAGAGGAAAATGGACGAGGTCATAGGTTATTTTGAGAGGAAGGGTTTCGAATCGGAAAGGATGAGGCTCGAGTCGGAATTATACTATGTCTATAATGAGAAGACCAGGGACGTCACGCTGGCGGCGAAGGGCCAGGGCGAATTCCTGAAGGTCTTTCCGGGGCAGCTTGAAGTGGAGGACATCGATGTCATATTGAACGGGAGAAGGGGCGACGCGTCGCTCGGCGATGAGGACAAGATACCAAAAGAGCGGGATGCCATGGCGCAGTACGAAGTAAAGATCCGGAGGCTGGAGAACGTGAGGCAGCTGCTCAAGGCGTACGTCCTTTTCCATCTGGACGTCGAGTATGTGGTGGTGGAAAACAAGGTGGTGATCGTAGACGAGTTTACGGGCAGGATGATGCCGGGCCGCCGGTTCAGCGACGGTATACATGAGGCGATCGAGGCGAAGGAAGGCCTCGAGATACAAAAAGAGTCTCAGACGCTGGCCACTATCACGTTCCAGAACTTCTTCCGGATGTATTCCAAGCTGGCCGGCATGACCGGCACTGCTATGACCGAGGCCGCCGAGTTCAAGAAGATATACAAACTCACCGTCGTAAGCATACCCACCAACAAGCCTTTGAAGAGGATCGAAAACCCGGACCTGATGTACAAGACCGAGAAGGAGAAGTTCGGGGCCGTCTGCAGAGAGATCGCGGATCTAAATAAAGAAGGCCGCCCGGTCCTGATCGGGACGATATCCGTCGAGAAATCCGAGAAGCTGAGCGATATGCTGACCAAAATGGGGATCCCGCACCATGTCTTGAACGCGAAACACCACGCGAAGGAAGCGGAGATAATCACGAGGGCGGGCCAGCCTTATGCCGTAACTATATCCACTAATATGGCGGGTAGAGGCACCGATATAGTCCTTGGCGAAGGCATATCCGGCAAAGGGGGCCTTCATGTAATAGGGACCGAGAGGCATGAGTCCCGACGTATCGACAATCAGCTGCGCGGCAGGGCGGGCAGACAGGGTGACCCGGGCTCCAGCAGGTTCTACCTTTCCCTGGAGGACGACCTCATGAGGATATTCGGCTCCGACAGGATATCGCGCATAATGGAATTTTTTCAATGGGAAGAAGGCATGCCCATAGAGCACCGTATGATCACCAGGAGCATTGAAATAGCGCAAAAGAGGGTGGAGGAGCAGAATTTCAGCTACAGAAAATATACGCTGGAATATGACAACGTGATGAACATACAGAGGAACGAGCTATACGACTACAGGCGCAGCATACTCGAGGCTGAAAATACGAAGACCATGTTTCTGGAAATGCTGGAAGACTACCTCCGGGGCGTGATAGACGAATATCTGCCGGCCGGAACGGAAAGGGCGGAATGGAAAACAGACGGGCTTGCCCGCTATCTTAAGCTGCATTATCTTGTGAGCGCGGATGAAATAGATTTTGCCGCGGACAGCCCGGACGATATAACGGATAAGATCATAGAAAAGGCTAAAGAGGCTTACGAATTAAAGGAAAGATTTATTGACCCCGCCATTCTCAGGCAGATCGAGAGATTCGAGATGCTTCGCGTCGTGGACGCGGAATGGATGCACCACCTGCATACGATGGATTATCTGAGGGAGGGGATACAATTGAGGGCCTACGGCCAGCGCGACCCGCTTTTGGAATATAAGCAGGAAGCGCACAAGATGTTTTTCGAGATGGAAGAGGTCGTCCGGAGAAAGACCGTGGAAAACCTGTTCAGGGTGCAGTTCGCGAAGAAGGACGAGCGAAAAGGCGCGTTTTTCCCGGCGGAGCAGAAGCTCGTGCACAATGAACGTTCCGCCCTCGTCGAGGCGAAGAACGTGGAAAGGGAAGCCCCTCCGGCCGCGGCCTCCCGGGCGCAAGCGGAGCAGGGGGGACTCGAATATCAAGAAAGGCGGGAGGCGAAAGGCGCGCCCAGCGCGCCGTTCAAAAGAAAAGACCCTAAGGTAGGCCGAAATGACCCGTGTCCGTGCGGAAGCGGGAAGAAATATAAACGATGCTGCGGAAGATAAAGATGCTCTCCATAAGCCCCGCTGAGTTATTCCTAACGGTCCTGAGCCCCGTTTTATTGATCTTAGCCTTCCCCGATTTTCATCTTTCGCATCTCGCCTGGGTGGCTCTGACGCCTTTATTTTTCCTTCTTGACAAGTCTTCCAGACCGAAATCATTCGTATTGTCTTATCTCGCGGGGCTCATCTTTTTCGGCGGCGCCTTATATTGGCTCGCGTACGTCTCCAAGCCCGGTTATTTTATACTGATCCTTGTCCTTGGATTATTTTTCGCTCTATTCGGCCTTATCGGCAATATATTCCTGAGGAGATCGCGCCATTCAAGGTCATATGTCTTATTGTTCCTGGCGCTGCCTTCTTTATGGGTAAGCCTGGAGTTTATAAGAGGGATATTGTTGACGGGTTTTCCCTGGGCGCTTTTAGGCTATACGCAATATAGAGACCTTTTTGTCATACAGATAGCGGACATAACCGGCCCCTACGGAGTCTCCTTTATAATAGTGATGGTTAATTATTTA
>CAZYBX010000195.1:0-2932 GCA_964645565.1 uncultured Planctomycetia bacterium
CCACTTGGGGACGTGCCACTTAGGGACACTCCACTTTTACCTTTTCTCGAAAAATCAATTGTTTCATATACGATGTTTTGTAAGGCCGGTTCGCGGAGGAATTCGGCACTTCCTCGCGCATTTCGCGCTCGGCCGCTCGCTGATTTTTTCGCCGACTGAGGACGAGGACGTAATGTCCGACGAAGTGTAGGGGCCAACTGGGCGCTGCCGACCTGGCCAGCCCTTGTAATCTCTTGACTTTAAATATGTTATATTGTAAGCTGTTTATCGCGTATGAAAACGATAGTCATCCCCATTAAGAGATTAGGTAGGGCCGGCCGGTTATCGCCGTTAGCTAAAGATCCGGAAGCTACTTTTATCCCCGATTCCGAATGCGTGGTCTACAACGTGCATAAGCACGAGATACAAGAAGAGGTAAAAGGTAAAGGCATAACATTCTTTGAGCTGGCCGGACCGAGAAGAAAGGTCTATTTCGACCCCAAAAAGACCGTAGGCGGTATTGTCACCTGCGGCGGGCTTTGCCCCGGCACGAACGACGTCATACGCGCTATAGTGCTGGATTTTTTCGAGAAGTATGGCGTGAGAAATGTATTGGGGTTCAGATACGGCTACCTCGGCCTTTCAAAAAAGGCGCCTCTGCCGCCGGTCAGGCTCGATCCTGATATGGTAGATAATATACATCATAACGGCGGCACCATTCTCTCCTCTTCGCGCGGCCCCCAGGATATCGGCGAAATGGTCGATACGCTGGTTAAAAATAAGGTCAATATCCTTTTTACTATAGGGGGAGACGGCACGATGAGAGGCGCCTCGCTGATGGCGGATTATATAAAGAAGAAAAAACTCGACATATCTATAGTAGCCGTACCAAAGACCATAGATAACGATCTGATGCATATGGAGCAGTCTTTCGGATTCCAGACCGCCATCCAGGCCTCTGTTGATGTTATATCGTGCGCCCACATAGAAGCGAAGGGCGCCCCCAACGGCATAGGTCTGGTAAAATTGATGGGAAGGCAGTCAGGCTTCATAGCTTCCGTCGCTACGCTCGCTAATAGCGACGTCAATTTCTGTCTCATACCGGAGTTGGCGATCAGACTCTACGGCAAAGGCGGGCTTCTGGATATCCTGAGGCAAAGATTGCGGGAAAAGAGACACGCAGTCATAGTGGTAGCCGAAGGCGCCGGCCAGGACCTGATAAAAGGCGACGGCGGCCCGGTCCAGAAAGACGCCTCGGGCAATCTAAGGCTTAAGGATATAGGATTGTTCCTGGAAAAAGAGATAATAAAGTATTTTAAGGATATAAAGATGGAGATGAACCTGAAATATATTGACCCGAGCTATACCGTCAGGAGCGTTCCGGCAAATGCGATGGATTCGGCATATTGCCTGTCATTGGGGCAGAACGCTGTCCACGCGGGTATGGCCGGAAAGACGGATATAGTCATAGGCTATGTCAACAACCACTTCGTCCATGTCCCTATCGAAATGGCGATAGAGAAGAGAAACACTGTCGATCCGAAGAGACGGCTGTGGAAGACGGTCATGGAGGCTACGCTCCAGCCCAATTCTATTTTTACGGCCGCAAAGGATGATGAAAATGCCGGCGCGTGATTTTGTGAATATAATGAAAAGATACAAGAAAAACATGAAGGTAGGCCTCGCTTTAAGCAGCGGTTCCGCCAGAGGCGAGGCGCATGTAGGCGTGGTCAAGGCGATTATCGAGAAAGAGATACCCGTAGACTTCATAGCCGGGACCAGCGCCGGCGCTATTGTCGGAGCTTATTTCGCCTCAAGGGGCGATGTGGACGGCCTTGAGAAGGTGATATGCGAAGCCACCCCTAAACAGTTGATGGATATGATGAGCCTGGACCTCGCGATCAAATTCAAAGGCTTTATAGGCGAGAAGAAATCGTTAAAATGGCTTAAAGAGGTGATAGGCGGAATATATTTCAGCGACCTTAAAATACCTTTGGCCGTGATCGCGACCGATATGACAAGCGGGGAAGAGGTAGTGATCACCAAAGGCTCCGTGCTTGAGGCGGTGAGAGCGAGCATCGCCATGCCGGTGCTCTTTACGCCGACAAAAAGTCACGGCAGGTTCCTGGTGGACGGGGGTTTTTCCAATCCGCTCCCGGTCGATGTGGTGAAAAAGATGGGCGCGAATTTTACCATCGCCTCTAACGTGATAAGGACACCGGAGAGGGCGCAGGCCGATTTCATAAGACAGGGGAGTTTGCAGAAAAGCGGCATAATGGATATGGTTATCAGCGAAGAACTCGAAAAGGCTAAAGAAGCGCTGATGAGAAGCATTACCAACGTCTCCCAGGCCGCGGCTACAACAGAAGAGAAAGAACTCCCCAATATGTTTAATACGCTGGTCAGCTCCGTCTATACCATGGAATATACTTTTGTGAAATCCAAGATAAGGCAGGCTGATGTGACGATCTCACCCGACATCCGCAGCGTCAATATGCTGGATTTTTTCCGCGGCGAGGAAGTGATAGCTAAAGGCTACGAATCCGCTTCAAAAAGATTATCAAGCTTCATCAACCGCCTCAACAGGTAAAATCAGTCCGAAATACCGTCGATCAGATCGCCAAACTCTCCGTATGAGCGTACCGCGCATATTCTTTCGCGGATCCTTGAGCTGTTGGGCAGGCCCTTCAGGTACCACATGACCAGCTTGCCCATAAAGCCTATTTTATTCCTTTCCCCGATATCTTTATACCGCTCTACGTAGGTGAGGTGTTTTTTGAGGACCTTTTTCTTGACTTCGAGCTTTCGGCCGCCGATGACCTTTCCGCTTTTAAAATAATCTCTGATGTCGTCGAATATCCAGGGATTTCCCATGGCGCCTCTGGCCGCAAGTATCCCGTCGCAGCCAGTCTCATCCAGCATTTTTTTTGCCATGAGCGGGCCGGTTATGTCC
>CAZYBX010000196.1:0-2927 GCA_964645565.1 uncultured Planctomycetia bacterium
GAACAAATTCAGGACGAAGACTATCTATACCTATTCCGACTCACTTTCAAAAGAGGGTTTTGAGCAGGCCCTGGAAAGGGTGTGTTTTGAGGCGGAATTCGCGATAGAAAAAGGATTTTCGTTCATCATACTGAGCGACCGCGGGGCCGACAGGGATACTGTGGCGCTTCCGGCCCTCCTCGCGACAAGCGCCGTTCACGAGCACCTTGTCAGAAAACATATACGCTCGGAAGTGGGCCTGATCGTGGAAAGCGGCGAGCCGCGCGAGGTGCACCATTTCGCGCTTCTTTTCGGCTACGGCGCGGATTGCGTGAACCCGTATCTGGCTTACGAGGCCGTCGAATATATAATAGGCGAGGAGATGCTCGAGGCGGACCGGAAGACGGCATTAGAGAATTACGTGAAGGCGGTCACAGACGGGATACTCAAGGTCCTGTCCAAGATGGGGATCTCGACATTGCGCAGCTACAGGGGCGCGCAGATATTCGAGGCGCTCGGCATCTCCGACGATCTCATAGCGCGCTATTTTACGGATACTGTGTCGAGGATAGGCGGTGTCGGCATAGAGGAGATCGCCGAAGAGACCATAGCCAGGCATAGATATGCCTATCCCGAAAGGAAAGAAGACGCCGCGCCGTATCTGGAGACGGGAGGCGTCTACCAGTGGAAGCGGGACGGAGAATTCCATCTGTGGAATCCGGAGACTATCGCCGCGCTTCAGGACGCCGCGAGAAACGGCGATTACGGCAGGTATAAAGATTTCGCGCTTATGATAAATAAACAGGAACAGCCGGCCACGCTTCGCAGTCTGCTAAAGTTCAGGAAAGGCACACCTATACCTTTAGATAAAGTGGAATCCGTGGAAAATATAGTGAAGCGCTTTGTGACGGGCGCCATGAGCTTCGGCTCGATAAGCAAGCCGGCGCACGAGACGATAGCGAAGGCCATGAATTCGCTCGGCGGGAAATCTAATACCGGCGAAGGCGGGGAGGATTCGGCCAGATTTATTTTTAAGGCGAACGGCGAGTCCACCAGGAGCGCCATAAAACAGGTCGCATCCGGAAGGTTCGGCGTGACCACTAATTACCTCGTCAATGCCGATGAGATCCAGATAAAGATAGCTCAGGGGGCAAAGCCCGGAGAAGGCGGGCAGCTGCCCGGGCACAAGGTAAGCGAGATAATCGCGAAGACACGGCACACGACGCCCGGCGTCACGCTGATATCGCCGCCTCCCCATCACGATATATATTCGATAGAAGACCTGGCGCAGCTTATATTCGATCTCAAAAACGCCAACCCGCGGGCGCGCATAAGCGTTAAATTGGTATCCGAAGTCGGAGTGGGTACCGTAGCGGCGGGAGTGGCCAAAGGCCATGCCGATATGATACTCATATCCGGAGGCGACGGCGGCACCGGTGCTTCTCCGAAGAGCTCCATCCGGCACGCCGGCCTGCCCTGGGAACTTGGCCTCGCCGAGACGCATCAGACTTTGGTGCTGAACGACCTGCGTTCTAGGGTGCGCCTTCAGACCGACGGCCAGATGAGGACAGGCCGCGATGTGGCGATAGCCGCTCTTCTCGGCGCGGAAGAGTACGGGTTCTGCACGGCGGCCCTCATCGTGCTGGGGTGCGTCATGCTGAGGCATTGCCATCTCAACAACTGTTCGGTGGGAGTCGCGACACAGGATGAGTTCCTGCAAAAAAGGTTCAGCGGAAAGCCTGAGTATCTGGTGAACTATATGCGCTTTGTCGCCTCGGAGCTCAGGGAGATAATGGCGGAGCTCGGGTTCAGAACGCTTGATGAGATGATAGGCAGGTGCGACCTTTTGGAGGTGAATAGAGACATAGTCCCGGATAAGGCAAAAGGCGTGGATTATTCGAATATTTTATATAGGCCTGGAGCGGCCGAAAACGTAGGCGTTTATTGCAGGGAAGGACATAAGAGCGGTTTTAAAGAAATTCTCGATATGAAGATCATCAAAGCCGCCGAAAAAGCGATTATTGATAAGACCCCGGTCAGTATAAATTTGGATATCACCAACAGGGACAGGACGACAGGCGCGCTGCTGAGTTACGAGATATGCAAGCGATACGGCGAGGGCGGATTGACGGATGATACCGTTCATTGCGCTTTCAGGGGGACGGCCGGCCAGAGCTTCGGCGCCTTTCTCGCTAAAGGAGTGACGTTCGAGCTGGAAGGGCTCTCGAACGATTACGTCGGCAAGGGGATTTCGGGAGGGACCATAATCATCCGTCCAGACAGAAACGCTACTTATAAGCGTGACGAAAACATCATAATAGGGAATACCACGTTTTACGGCGCTATCTCGGGCAGAGCCTATATAAACGGCGTGACCGGCGAGAGATTTTGCATCCGCAATTCCGGATTAGAGGCGGTAGTGGAAGGCGTTGGGGACCATGGATGCGAATACATGACCGGCGGCAGAGTGGTGGTCCTGGGGAAGACCGGCAGGAACTTCGCGGCGGGCATGTCCGGCGGCATCGCGTATGTCTATGACGAAAAAGGGGATTTCAGGAATAAGTGCAACATGGATATGGTCGGGCTCGAAAGCCTGGAAGAAAAAGACAGGGATACGGTGAAAAGGCTTCTTAGTGAACACTGCGAATACACGGGGAGCGCGAGGGCGAAAGACGTGCTGGCGGATTTCGATGAAAAAATAAAAAGATTCGTCAAAGTCATGCCTGTCGAATATAAGAGGGTGCTTGAGGGCAAAAAACCGCCGAAAGACGGCAGTATGACGGAGTATTCAGATGGGTGATCCGAGAGGTTTCTTAAAAGTAAAAAGACAGACGGCAAACTACAGGTCGGTATGCGAGAGGGTGCTGGACTGCTGCGATGTCGCTCTTCCGAGAGGCGAAGAGCAGTCTAAGGAGCAGGCGTCCAGGTGCATGGACTGCGGCACGCCT
>CAZYBX010000197.1:0-2922 GCA_964645565.1 uncultured Planctomycetia bacterium
AAACTCAGAGACCTGCCCGTGAAATACGGCGGATCAGGCCCACAGCGCCGCGAAGACCTGAATGATGAGGATATCAACGGGGCCTTCCTGACATTCATGAAAGCGCTTAAGATAAAAGTGTTCCCGGTCCTGGCGGATGACGTATTGTGGATAGACAAAGGGTCGCTCGAGATAATAAGGCGCGCGATAAGCGGGCATGAGGCCGGCTGGGGCGCGCTTGTGGTAGGGACTATATCAGCGGTCCTGGCCGACGTCAAGCTGGTGCCGATGACGGCATTTTCGGAATTTATGACGGAAAAGAAAATAAGAGGCGCTTTTGAGACTCTGGAGCTGAAGCCGTTCGGGGAAGAAGATGTGTTCGAATTTTTCAGAATCGTGTTCGGGGAAGATCTGATACCGCCGGAGCTTATAAAAAAGATCTTTAAGATGAGTAACGGGATCCCGGTGCGCCTGGAGTGGTTTGTAAAGCGGATGTTCTCCAACGGGATAGTCTCCGCAAAGGGCGGCAGATGGGTCTTCAAGCCGGAAGAGCTGGCGAGCATGCTGACTTACCAGGACTATCGGGGCCCGGAAAACAGGACCTACATGCGGCTGCATACCGATTGCGCGGTCGATTACGTAAGGCTTTCGGACGACCTTAAGCCCGCCTATAATGTAGTGGAAGACAGTTATTCGAAGAATATCAGCGCGTCGGGAGTGAAATTCGTATCCTCCGAACACGTCCCCGCCGGAGCCTTTCTGGAGCTCCGCATAAGGATACCGTCTACGGACAGGCCCATCGCGGCGATCGGAAAGGTATTGAGGTGCGAGAAGGAAGGCGGCAAGAACTTCAATATCGCCCTTTCTTTTATATGGATCAGCAATAAGGACAGGGAGCTGGTGGACGAATATGTCCGGAACAGGTAATAAATCCCTTTCTTTATTCGCGATGATAATAATAGCCGTATCTTCCTTAGCGGTATCGTTATTTCTCTACACAGCCATCTATTTTTACTTTCCGCGGAAAGTCACCGTCATAAAGACATTCCCGTTCGCCTCCCAGGACTCTCTCAAGGAATGGGACGATAAGGTCCTGCGCAGGAAGGTGTCATATAAGATCGAGTCCCAAAACGGCGAGTCGTTCGTGCACGCCGTAAGCAACGGTTCCTGTTCGGCCCTGTACCATAAGATAAAACTCGATGTGGGCAAAAGACCTTTTCTCTCATGGAAATGGCGCGTCGCCGGTTTCCCCGCCAAAAGCGGGCCTGACGACCTGCTGAACGCGGAAGAGGATGACTTTGCCGCGCGTGTATATGTGATATTTCCGGCCCTCTTCTTTTCGAATTCAAAAGTCCTGGAGTATGTCTGGGCGGAGGACCTGGGCGCGGGAGGGATATCCTCAAGCCCCTATTCAGACAATATCAAGCTTATCGTCGCCGAATCCGGCGCCAAAGAGGGGGAGGGCTGGGTATCTGAAGACAGAGACGTATACGAAGACTATGTAGCGGCGTTCGGGGCAAAGCCGAAACTGGATATGGGCGCGATAGCTATCATGTGCGACTCGGATTCGACCGATTCCAGCGCCGAGGCGTTTTTTGACGACATCAAAATATATTTTAAGGAATGAGAAGGCGAAACAAGGAGGGCGCGATGAGGAATTTTTTTCTTGTAAAAAACAGGCTTGAGAGAAGGTATTTGAGGCTGATAGCCCTTTCCATGATGCTGCCGACCCTTATTATAGGATGCTGCCTTTATTATGTCATATTCAACCTCATGGCCGAGCAGCTGGGGATACCGGAAATAATAGCTTACCACCTATTGCCCGTGGTAAGCAAAGTAAACACGGTTCTGGCCGTTTCCCTGCCGGTCGTTTTCATGATACTGTTTTCCATAGGCCTGGTCCTTACGCGAAATCTTGTGGGCCCTATCGAAAGGCTTGAAAAAGAATTAAAGGAGATCCTGTCAAAGGACAAGATCAAGAAGCTGAAGTTAAGGAAGAGGGACGCCCTGAAGCCGCTGGTGGAGGATATTAACATTCTGATAGATAAAATGATACGGCAGAATTAACGCGTAATATTAATAAAATAATATGTAAATAAGAGGCGAAACGAAATATTTTCGCTTTTTTTGTGCCCATTCAGCCATACCATATATAGCCCCCCGCAGATGTAAATATACAATTAGTAGAGTTTACATAACTCATTTGCCCGTCACTTATTAAATTTTGTTTAAAAAGTTTTTTCCAACCTTGACATGTAAATATTTGTGATGTATACTTATGGTGAGTGGATGAAAGTGGAGGAAAGTGGTAAATGTTTTACGGAGAGCATGAACATTCGCTGGATAATAAAGGCAGGCTGATCCTGCCGGCTAAATTCCGCGAGTCGGCGCAGGCTAATTATGTAGAGAAATTCTATATCACCCGCGGGCTCGACAATTGCCTTTTCATGTTTACGGAAGAAGAGTGGAAAACCCAGGAAGCGAAATTCAAATCCATATCGTTTACAAAATCCCAATCGAGAAAATTCAACCGCCTGTTTTTTTCGGGGGCCCAGGAGGTGGCGTTCGACAAGCAGGGCAGGATCCTGATCCCGAAATTCCTGAAGGATTTCGCGGGCATTAAGCGGGATGTCATGATAATAGGCGTGTCGAACAGGATCGAGATATGGGATATCGGCAGATGGGGAGAATTTTATAATAGCGAAAAGGCCTCGTTTGAGAAGATCGCCGAAGACCTGCTTGAGGGATGAACAGGCTTTGCGCCGGTCATAGGAGGTGATGTAAGGTGGTCATCAAAAGCGTAGTAACGCACCGCAGGGACGACATAGACGAAGTGCTGGACCTGGCTGTGTTGATCGAGAGATTGAAGAGGCTGCGCGCGTTAAACAGAGAGCCCGATTCGATAGGGCTGACACAATACAAATGGCGCAGTTTTTCTATTGA
>CAZYBX010000198.1:0-2916 GCA_964645565.1 uncultured Planctomycetia bacterium
TCCAAGTGTCATAGGAACAAATGGATCTCCGCCTTCCGCCTCTGTAGAATCGTAGAAGTCGTACATTATCGTGCTGGGAACAGGGCCTTCGTAACAGAACTTACCCTGGGCCGCATCAGCCGGATCTTCTGCCCATGTCCATGCCGCCATTTTAAACCCCGGGTCACTGGGTATAACATCGGCTGTCGAGTTCGTAAAAGGCTCTGCTTGTATACCCATGTGCCAGACCAGGCCGTGGTTCGAACGGCAAAAAATCCCTATTGTTACCTCCGCACCAGTGCCTGTATTGACGGTCCCGAAGTCATGCGCATATTTATCCAGTGTGAAACCGAACTGTGACGGCACGGTCAACGACAATGGCACCGTTGCGTCAACTGATTCTGCCACTGCAACTGCAGAGTATGCAATGACAGCGATCATCGCCAAAACTAATACTGCTTTCTTCATCTTCTCACCTCCTTTTCAAAGATGGCCTCTAATTGTGATTGTAATACTTATATGAATATATGTCAATATGAAAATAGGGAGAATTTGCTTTTAATCGGCTTAACTGACTATTTGAAACCCTAACGCAAATGGCATTGACTTAGTTTATTATTTATGGTATACTTGTACGGACAATCGAATAAAAGGATGATGCCGAAAAAGGCAAACCATTCGAAAGGGTGGGGCGCAAAACTTCAGAGCCTAAATCGCGGAAGCGATAAGGTAGTCAGTTGCCGAAGCGGGTTAAAGCCTATTCTTTTGAGTGAGAATAGGTTTTTTTATTCCGCCTAGACTCTCTACCTCGCTCACAGAAAAAGTGAGAAGGGGGATGATGGCGATGAAAAGGAAGACGTTGATAATATCGATTGTCATGGCAATATCGCTGCTCTTTATATGTAACGCATACGCGTTGACCACATACGCCGTGATACACCTGACATTGAGAGTCGTGCCGTCTTTATGCATGGATCTGGATGATACAAGCCTTCAGAAGGGATTGGAAGCTGAGGCATTTTCAGAATTCAAGGACAGCGGATTATCGGTGGATAAGCTTGATAGAGGCAGTACTACGGTGTGGAGGTTCACTAAAACCGAATAACAAAAATAATCTTGCTTGGGTTTTCTCCCTTCACCTCCTTTTCCCGGGCGGGATTATTTCTCGACAGCCTGTTTTGGTTTTCTCTTCCCGCGTCTCCTTTTTCCAAAGCAGGCTGTCTCTTTTTATCTTCCCTTTATGAGCGAGAGCGCTTCGGCCCGCGTCTTATGGTTCTCCTTAAATATACCGCGGACCGCGCTTGTCACCGTCAGTATCCCCGGCTTTTTTATCCCGCGCATGCTCATACAGAGGTGCTCCGCCTCTATGACCACCAGGACCCCGAGGGGCTTGAGCTTTTTCATCATTATGTCGGCTGTCTCGGTCGTCAATCTTTCCTGGACCTGCGGCCTTTTCGACAGGATATCGACCACACGCGCTATCTTGCTGAGTCCCGTCACCCTGTTTCCTTTAGGTATGTACGCCACATGCGCTTTGCCTATAAAAGGTATGAGGTGGTGTTCGCACACGGAGTATAGCGGGATATCCTTAAGCAGGACTATCTCATGGTGCTCTTTGTCAAAAAGGACCTCTAACTGCCTTTCGGGGTCTACGCTTAAACCGGAAAATATTTCTCCGTACATCTCGGCCACTCTTCCGGGAGTCCCCAGCAGGTCCTTTCTCTTCGGGTCCTCGCCTATCGCCTCAAGTATCATCCTTACCGCTTTTTCTATCTTTTTTTTATCCATGTCGTCCTCTCTTATTTACCTATACAGAACTTTGAAAATATAACGTCAAGTATATCGTCGGTATAGATCTCGCCCACTATTTCGCCCAGGGCGCTATTGCCTTCTCTCACGTCGATCGAGATAAGCTCGGGAGGCAGTTTCTTTTTTATCCCGTCCTTCGCTCTTTCGAAAGCGTTTACGGCCCTATCTATCGCGTTCTTATGCCTCACGTTATTGAGCAGCAACTCATGCGAAGGGTCTACGCCGCCGCTCCAGACCTTATTATACACTTCATCTTCCAGCTTACCAATCCCTTCTTTTTTCAGGCAGGATATCTTCAGGATCACCTTATCTTTCGCTATTTTCCTTACCCTTTTTATCTCCAAAAGGCACTTGAGGTCGCATTTATTTATCACTATAACGGCGGATTTTCCCTCGACGGCCTCGAGCAGTCTTTGATCGTCCGCCCTAAGTTTTTCGCTTCCGTCCAGGACGCACAATATCAGGTCCGCGTTCGACAGGTAAGAGCGGCTCTTATCGATACCCGCCTTCTCCGCTAAACATTTCTCCTTTCTTATTCCGGCCGTATCCACCAGTCTTATCGGTATACCCTTTATGCCGACCAATTCTTCTATGGCGTCTCTGGTCGTTCCCGGCATCGGGGTGACTATCACCCTATCCCTTTTAAGGAGCAGGTTCATGAGGCTGGACTTGCCCACGTTTGCCCTGCCGCATATCACGGCCGTTATTCCGTCTTTCAATATCGCTCCGTCATGGAAGGTGGCAGCGAGTATATCCAGCCTCTTTCTTGCCGCCTCGATCTTTCTTGACCAATCCGCGGCTGTCGCCTTTTCGATATCTTCCTCGGGGAAATCTATAGCGGCCTCTATTTCGGCCGAGACATCTATTATTACGCCGCGCACGATATTGATCTCCCGCGATAGTCCTCCGTCCAGCTGGCCTATCGATACCTTGAGGCCCGCCTCTGTCTTCGCCCTGATGACATCCAGGACGGCCTCCGCCTGCGCCAGATCGAGCCTGCCGTTTAAAAACGCTCGCCTGGTAAACTCTCCCGGCTCGGCTATCCTGGCGCCTTCCCGGACCAGAAGATCAAGGACCTTTCTGAGGGCCGTCATCTCGGCGGGCGGACTGGTGCTCATCACGCTGGCC
>CAZYBX010000199.1:0-2366 GCA_964645565.1 uncultured Planctomycetia bacterium
GCTGTTTTTCATATAAGGAAGATATCCATGCTTGAAAACGGAATGTTAAACAGATCTTTAGTCGCGCTTTTTGCCGTCCTTATATTGTTCGTCACTTTATACATGGGTTTTAAGGATAACGCGTATCTTTACGAACGGGGCGGCGATTTTGACGACCGCTTATATTATACATACAGGGCGTTTTCCCTCTTTGCCCCTTCCAGGGCTTACGATATCGCCCGGGATGCGATCCCGTACATTCTGGAGAGATACGCGGTCAGCTATAAAGACAAGGCGCGCACGCTGGTACTTTTCAACGGCTTCGAGTTCAATTACTTTCTGCCGTTAAGCATACTGGCTTTTTCAGTATATTTAGGTCAGTTTTTCGGCTCATGCGATCCTCAATCGTTCAGCTGGTGGCTGATAATCGGTTTCTCGGGGTATTTCGCGGCAGGCGTGTGTCTGTTTTTATGGGCTCTGACAAGGACAAGAAACTTCATAATCGTCTCTCTCGCTTTTTTGTCGGTCTTGCCTTATTCGATATATAACATCTTTCAAGGCAACATGGAGCGCCTGACAGACCTCGATTTCCACTGGGTCTATTACGAACATTACGCCCCTCGCACCGGATTGACATTATTATTTTTAGCCGCGATCATCCTGGTCAGCAGGAAAGATCTGAAGCGGTTTCTGATACCGTTTTCGACCATAATGACTTTTTGGCACTGCGCGCAATCAGTACTGCTGAACGGATTTTTATTCGTGATTTTGCTGATCTCCTATTGGTCCGATGCCCTTGCGAAAAGTAAGAACGCCGTATGCGCGAGGCCTTTTCGGGCTCTAGCGAATCTGATGCCGTATCCTGACAGCGGACTTATCGCGCATTTAGGGGCCAATATTTTGATAGGTATGGCGTACGTAGCATTCTGGTTTTACAGGTTGAAATATGCGGCGATAGACCGGCAGGGTCCGTCGTTTTTATCGCAGGCCGCTCAATACTCGCTGTGCGTTCTTATCTACGCCAAGATAATCGTGGATATGAGGCGCGCATATATGAAGGGCCGGGAGGATAAGACCCGGCACGGCCGGCATGTCTTGGATACGGAATATTTCAAGAGGATACTGTTCATGTGCGTCAGCGTTTTCGCGAGCATGGTCCTTCTGATCGCGGCAGCAAAGTTGATCTTCCCGTTTTTGGGCGACTACGGCCTCTCGTGGTCCATTAAAAAGTCGTTATTTTTTCGTTATTCGTCCAGTATATGCCAGACGGTCATTTTCGGCCTTTTCCTGGCGGTTTTTTTAACGCTGCGGAAGGCCTACAGGACGGTAAATAAATACGGGAAGGTCATACTGATAATCGCGGTTATAGCGGGCTTAAGACTCGCCGTTCTCGAAAGCTACAAGTATTGCGGGAATCAATGGTACAGGGTAGTGGATTCACATAAGAATTTAACCGCCACTCTGCAGAAACTCGACCTGGCTTCGGAGAATGAAGGTCTGAATGTGCAGAGAGGAAATGTCTTTTACTGGACGGTTATCAAACGCAATTTTTTGACTAAAAACCGGACGGCGTCCGGCATTTAAGGTCATGATGATGAGCAAATCGCCCCTGGTGAGCGTCGTTTTGCCGACATATAACGACGAACGGTATATCGCTGAAGCCGTGAGAAGCGTGCTCGAACAGACGATGGCCGATTTCGATTTCATCGTAATGGACGACGGTTCCACAGACAGGACCCCCGAGATACTGAAAAGCTGTGCCGAAGGGGATAACCGCATCCGGATCGTGCGCAATGGGGAAAATATCGGATTTACGAAGTCCCTCAATGTCGGCCTTAAGAATGCCCGAGGCGAATATGTAGCCCGTATGGACGGTGACGACATATGCGCTAAGAGCCGTCTTGAAGAACAGTTGACATACATGATCGGCCACCCGGATTGCGATTTCCTGGCTACCGGCGCCGTCGTTATCAGCGAAAAAGGCAGACATATCAAAAGGACGAGGTTCAGATGTAAATGCGCGGACATAAAAAATCATCTTCTTAATAACGGCTCTCCGTTCGTCCATTCCTCGATGATGATGCGCAGAAAGACGGTGGAAGAGCTCGGTGGATATGACGAGCTTTGGCCCACGAAACAGGATTACGAATTGTGGCTGCGCGCGGCCTTCGCAGGCAAGAGATTCGCCTATCTGGGCAAGCCTCTCGTCTATTTAAGGTTTCACGCGGACTCTCTGTCTTTTCTGACCGATCGCGATAACGCGATCAGGGGCCTGGCGTTACGCGGCTACTATAGGGCGAAGGAAAAGGGAATGGTGGTCCCCATCGAGGCCATAAAGAGAAAGCTGGAAGGCAGCCGACTTGTGGAAGGGTATGTGGAATACATGA
>CAZYBX010000199.1:2376-2907 GCA_964645565.1 uncultured Planctomycetia bacterium
TTGCAATCCCAAAGCTCAAGGTAGATGTTTTTTTGGAGATGAGGAAAATGTTCGATTCTTTCCGCAGGCTCTTGAAGCTGATCCCCGATCTCGTAGGACAGTCAGGCTCCAAAAAGGTGAACGCGGAATTGGACCGCTTGGTCGCCTCCGCGTCGGAGACGGAGCGGACAGGCATCATGGCCGGACGCGATTATGGATAAAAAACCTGTTTTTAAAAACACGAAAGACGCGTTCGCTTTCCTGAAAGCGAATTATCCCATTCGGGATTACCTCGAGGGCGCGTGCGGGGCGCATATTTTCATAGCCGACCTTATAAGGCGCTTTCTACCCGAGGGCGGCCGGATACTGGACCTGGGGTGCGGGGGCATGAATAAAACGGCCCTGATGGCGCTGCTTGGTTATGAAATGCACGGCGCCGATGATTTTCAGGATACGTGGCACATGAGAGATGACAATCTTGGGAAACTCAAAAAATTCGCGAGCGATTTCGATATCAGGCTTACGGTCCAGGGAAAAGGGGATCATGGATTG
>CAZYBX010000200.1:0-2906 GCA_964645565.1 uncultured Planctomycetia bacterium
TTGCTTATACAGGCGGAGTGTCCCCAAGTGGCACGTCCCCAAGTGGCACGACCCTAAAAGGGCGCCATATCAGACCTGCTCCCCGACAAGGACGTACTCGAGCGTATCCGTAATCTTAACATTTACGAAGTCGCCGGGCGAGAGGTCTTTACCCTTCACGAATACCTCGCCGTCTACCTCCGGCGCGTCGCCCTGAGTGCGGCCGATATAGATATCTTCGGAATTACCGTCCTTTTCGTCTATCAGGACTTCGACCGTCTTTCCCAGATACGATCCGTTTACGCCGATTGCGATGTCCCTTTGAACCGACATCAAAATATTAAACCGCTCGAGCTTCACCTCATCATCTATCTGATCCTTGTAACCATAAGCCGGCGTCCCCTCTTCCCTGGAATAAGTAAAGACGCCTAATCTTTCGAATCTTACCTCTTTAATAAAATCGGCCAGTTCCCCGAATTCCCTGTCCGTTTCACCCGGGAAACCGACTATCATGGAACTTCTTAATACTACGCCGGGGATGCGCTTTCTTATTTTCGCTATCAGCCCTTCGATGTCTTTTTTATCCATCTTGCGGTTCATCTTCTTTAATATCCTGTCATTGATATGCTGAAGCGGCAGGTCTATGTATTTGCATATCGCCCGCTCGGCGGCGAATATGTCTATGAGCTCGTCGTCTATATGAGAGGGGTAGGTGTAAAGAAGCCTGATCCACCTCCTACGATCCTTGACCGCGGAGAGCCGCTTCAGCAGTCTATTGACGGCCGGTTTTCCGTAGAGATCTCTTCCGTAAAGTGTGGTATCCTGGCCGATCAGGTTGATCTCCGACAACCTCTTCGCTCTGGACAGCTGATCTACTTCTTCAAGAATGGATTCTATCGGCCTGCTCCGATAGTCCCCTCTGATGGCCGGGACCGTGCAAAAACTGCATCGGTTTCCGCAGCCTTCCGATATCTTGACATACGCGTAATGGGAAGGCGTTATATGGACCCTGGGGTCGGCGTGGCTGTAGATAAACGAGGGTTTTTCGGAGATCTCGCAAAGCTTACCGCTGTCTCCGATACGCCTTACGATATCCGCCGATTTCAATATCTGGTCGCAGCCTATGAACGCGTCTACTTCCGGCAGGCCCTCAAGCAGCGCGCTCCCGTATCTTTGAGGCAGGCATCCGGCGACCACGACGGCTTTTAACCGGGATCCCTTTTTAAGCTCGATAAGCTCCAGGATATTGTCGATGGACTCCTGCTTCGCGTCGTCTATAAACGCGCACGTGTTGACAATGCCGATATCGGCGTCTCTCATATCGACTATCTTAAAGCCGCCCGTCTCCAGTATGCCGAGCAGGACTTCGGAATCCACAAGATTGCGCGGGCATCCGAGGCTTATTATCCCTACTTTGGCCGTATTATTTGGGAGCAAGGTCTATGCCTTCATGGGTGATAAGGATATTCTTACCGATAGTACGGCCCGAGGTGTCCACATTCTTGCCGTTCACAGTCAAAGACAGCGCTTCGGGCCTGCCTATTTCGGTCAACTTTATTTCCTCATCGGCCAGCCATGTCTCCTTGGAGTTTCGCGGGAGGATTCCGTGAAATATCAACAGCCCGTCGCGGCTTACCTTGAGCCATACTTCCCTGTCCGTGGAGACGGTAAGCCTTATTATGGGGCCCGCGGGGATCGGGATTAATTCTTTTTTGACGGTCTTTTGCTCAGCCTTTACGGCTTCCTTTACGACTTCTTCCACCTTGGGCGCAACGGCTTTCTGTTCCTGTACCGGGCTTTTATTCCTGCTTATCCATTTTATTACCGCAAATCCCATGACTACTATAAGGGCCAGCGAAGCTATCCTCACGGCCGTAATATTGCCCGGTTTCTTCTTCTCCCCTTCTATAGGCTCTTTTTTTAATACCGGCTCTTCCTTTGCCTGATCCAAATGCCTGGAAGTATATTCCATGACGATCTCTTCTTCATCAAGCCCCAGATAACCGGCGTATTTTTTCAAAAAGGCTTTTACGTAGGTCTCGCCTAATATATTCTCCAGCTTGTCTTCTTCCAGCGCCTCGAGTATACGCGGGTGCATCTTAGTCGATCTATGAGCGTCTTCCAGTGATATGCCCCGCTCTTCCCTTACATTTCTTAATCTGCTTCCCACGCTCTCGCCCGGCTGTCCTGCCTTTTTTGTCTTTGTTTTCGCCATAGCTTTACCCTGCGCCTGCCTCTTATAGGATTTAACTTATATCTTTCTCCGCGGCCCCGCCTTCACCGGCCTCCACCAATATCTCCCTTGGCTTGGAGCCGCGATAAGGGCCCACTATGCCTTCGTCCTCCATCGCGTCTATCAGACGCGCTGCCCTTGTGTACCCCAGGCCCAATTTTCTCTGAAGCATGGAGACCGATGCCTGTTTGGTCTCCATCACCATCTTGACGGCATCTTCGAAAAGCTCGTCTTTCTCAAATGTCTTTGCGACCGCCTTTTTTTCCTGTAAGGACATGATATTATCGTCATACGCCGAGTCCCTCTGAGATTTTATAAACTTGACTATCCGTTCGATCTCGCTGTCGTTCACAAGGCCGCCCTGCGCCCTTACGGGCTTTGTGGCTCCCGGCTCTATAAACAGCATATCGCCCCTGCCCAAAAGTTTATCCGCGCCGTTCATATCTAAGACCGTCCTCGAATCTACTTTTGAGGCTACTTTAAAAGATATCCTCGCCGGAAAATTGGCTTTAATGACGCCTGTTATGACGTCAACGGAAGGCCTCTGTGTGGCAAGGATAATATGTATGCCGACGGCCCTTGAGAGCTGGGCGAGGCGCGTTATCGCGTTTTCTATCGTGTCCTTAGCCACTATCATAAGGTCGGCTAACTCATCGATCATGACCACTATATACGGAAGCCTGTCGATAGGCTC
>CAZYBX010000201.1:0-2872 GCA_964645565.1 uncultured Planctomycetia bacterium
GAACGTATCCAACCTGGCGGACTACTCGGGCGATCTTCGATGCACCTCAATAGAGAAAAACGGCGCATCGGTAAATACGATAGAGCACCTTATGGCCGCCCTCAGCAACCTCAATGTCGATAACGCGGTAGTCGAGATAGACAATCAGGAGCTGCCTGCGATGGACGGCGGGGCCCTGGACTATGCCGTCCGCATCAGGAAGGCCGGGATCGTCGAACAGAAAAAAACGAGAAAAGAGTTTTATCTAAAAGACGCGGTATGGTGCCGGTCCGGGGAGGCGCTGTTGGCCGCCGTGCCGGACGACAGCCTTAAAATATCGTATTTGCTTGAATACGATGACCTCTCATATATGACCCAGGCCGCGCATTTCTCCTTCGGCTCTATCGGGGAGAGGGAAGAGTTGTTTACAAGGGAAGTCGCTCCCGCGAGGACATTTTGCCTGGAGAGGGAACTCGCGCATATATTGGACAAGGGCCTGGGCAAAGGCGGCGATTATAAGAATTCGTTGATACTCAGGGGGACCGACGGAAGCCCGGTTGAAAACGAATTTATATTCGCCAATGAACCCGCGAGGCACAAGGTGGTCGACCTGCTGGGAGACCTCGCCCTGCTGAACGCGGACCTGAAGGCGCATGTCATCGGGATCAGGAGCGGACACAGGTTGAATAAAGAACTCTTGAGGAAGCTGGAAAAGGAGCTTTAGGGAGAAATGCCCATGGAAAAAGAAAGAGACGCGGGATTGAGGCCCGGCGCGGTCGTAAAGGCGGAAGACGGGACATTGGATCTGGAAGATATAAAGAAGATACTGCCCCACAGGGATCCCTTTTTATTTGTGGACCGCGTTACGGCGATAGAAGCGGACAAAAGGATAGAGGGCGTAAAAAAGATAACCGGCGGCGAGTTTTTCTTTAAAGGGCATTTTCCGGGCAGGCCCATATTGCCCGGAGTCATCATGATAGAGGCGATGGCCCAGCTCGGCGGGTTGCTTATGTTAAATAAGGAAGAGTGCCTGAACCGCCCCGCCTACTATATAGGCGTGAATAATGTGAGATTCAGAAAGGCCGTGATACCCGGAGATGAATTGACGCTGGAAGCCGAGCTTGTAAAGATGAGGACCCGCATAGCGCAGCTTCACGGGGTAATAAGACTCGAGGGTGAGGTGGTCTGCGAGGCCGATTTTATGTTCGGTTTCGGTTCATAACGCGATATGGAAAAGATCGAAAGGATAGGATTGCTGGCCGGCGCCGGAGAGCTGCCCGTTATATTCGCGGACGAGGCGAGAAAGAAAGGCGCAAAAGTCATCGCCTTCGCGGCCCGCGATATAGCGTCGCGGGAGCTGGAGAGGCACGTCGATAAACTCTACTGGCTGGGCATGGAGGAGACGGGGAAGCTGCCTCTTTTGTTTTTGTCCAACAGAATAAGGCACCTTGTCATGATCGGCAAGATAGAAAAGAGCGTATTATTCCGTGAGGACTTCTCGGGGGTCAAAGAGATCGGTGCGCTATTGAAGGACACCGAAGACAGAGCCGATGATTCCCTTCTGCGAAAAGCATCTAAGCTTGCCGAGAGGTTCGGCGTCAGATTTGTCGACCCCATGGATTTCCTTTCGGACATATCGCCGAAAAAAGGGACGTATACGAAAAGAAGCCCTACGCCGCAGGAGTGGGAGGACATCGAATTCGGCAGGGATATGGCAAGGTCATTAGGGAGGCTGGGTATCGGTCAGACCGTCATAGTCCGGAATAAGGCCATACTGGCGGTAGAGGCTATTGAAGGGACCGACAAGGCCATAAAACGCGCCGGCGAATTTTCGAAAGGCGGCGCGGTAGTGGTGAAGATGATCAAGCCCGGCCAGGATACGAGGTTCGACATCCCAACCGTCGGGCCGGAGACCGTGAATACGCTGATAGGGTCGAAGGCTAAGGTGCTCGCGATAGAGGCCGGCAAGACGTTTTTTATAGACCTGGAGAAGTCGGCCGCTAAGGCCGATGAGCATGATATCAGCATAGTGGCCATATGAGTAAAATAGACGTGGATGCGGTTAAAGGCAAGTTGGTCGATTTTATTAGAAAGACGGTAAGCGGCGCCGGGTACAGGAAGGTTATCCTGGGGCTGTCCGGCGGGGTCGATTCCGGGACGGTCGCCTATCTTTCGGCCGAAGCGCTGGGCGCCGAAAACGTCGTCGGGGTCCTTATGCCTTACGGCAAGAACGATCCGGAGAGCGTCAAGTGCGCGGATCTGGTGGTGGAGGCGCTAAAGATAAAAAAATACAAGGTCGACATATCTTTGATGGTGGACGACTATTTCAAGAATTTTCCGGACGCGGATAAGGTCAGGCGCGGCAATAAGATGGCGCGTGAGCGCATGGCGGTCTTGTATGATCTGTCGAAAAAAGAAAACGCCCTGGTCATAGGGTCGGGTAATAAGACCGAGACGCTCCTGGGTTACTGCACCTTATTCGGAGACAGCGCCTGGGCGCTGAACCCGCTCGCCAATTTATACAAGGCAGAGGTCTATATGCTGGCAGAGCATCTCGGCATCCCCGAGCCCATCATCAAGAGAAGGCCGACCGCCGGCCTCTGGAACGGACAGACCGACGAAGATGAGCTCGGGTACAGTTACGGCGATATCGACAGACTTCTGGCGCTTATGGTGGACGGGAAGTTAAGGGATGAGGAACTCAAGGAGAGAGGTTTCAGTGCGGAGTTTATCAACGACATAAGGGAGCGGATTAAAGCTTCGGATTTCAAAAGAAGGCCGCCGGCCGTGCCAAAGGAGTGAAAATGAAGACGAAAAAGGAAATCCTCGCCTACGTGAAGAAAAAGAAGATATCGAATATCCAGCTCTGGTTTACTGATATCCTCGGAAACCT
>CAZYBX010000202.1:0-2820 GCA_964645565.1 uncultured Planctomycetia bacterium
TCAAGGTGTACTATAACGCCGGTGTATATACCTACGCCTATCAACTCGCTAATACTTCAGCTTCCGGACAAACTAGTCTAGGGAGGATGACTGTAACTAGCCCGTTTAGCGCGCAGGTATATAAAATGCCCGGGAATGCTACTCCGAGTCAAAGCTTAGGTTACATAACCGGTACAGGCGAAGCGCCAACCGGCTTTATTACCAATCTAACCTATAACGACGTCTATTATGGGTGGGATTTCACGGTTGGCAATGTGGCCCAATTAGCGCCCGGCGAGACTTCGGCGTGGATGTACGTAAGGTTCACTGAGGCACCCGGCCCGACAGAAGCCGGAGTGCAGGATGGACTTACGGATAATGATATTGCAGTGGGTCCGGTTCCGGAACCAAGCAGCATGCTTCTCTTAGGCATGGGCCTATTTGGGTTTGCTGGAAGAATCAGGAAAAGGTTTAAGGCATAACCTCTGCTTTGAAGTAGAAGGGTAGAGGCTATGCTCGAACCTATTAAGCATGGCATGCTTATGTGGCTAGAGCGCAGGGCCTCTGGTTTTGCGCTCTACCACCGCTCTCATTCAATCTATAACTACTTTCTATGAAATATATAGAAATATTTCAAAAAAAGGGTGAGTGAAAAAATCTACTCACCCTTTTCTATTATATCTTGCTTTTTAGAATGCTTATGTTATAATAAAAAAATATTTGTAAGGTAATCATGAGACAGAAGATAAGCGTGAAAAAAATCTGGAGTTCGTCATTCGAGCTCATGGTAAAGAGGCCGGTAGTGATACTGCCTTTTGTCGTCATAGCTTTTATCGAGGCACTGGCGCTCGAGCTTATATATTTCTCCAACAGGCCGCCGCTGTCGCTCTTGGCGGGCCCTCTAATAAGCAAGCTTTCCGGCGAGATATTCCTGCATTACCCGTTCAATCTTGCCAAGATCCCGAGATATTTCTATTATACCCAGCTGGTCATTTATGTCCTTATAGGCATCCTCTTATCCGCGATCACGGTCAACGCGGTAAAAAATATCAGGGAAGGCCTGCCGTTGAAAGCGAACGCCGTTATCAAAAACGCCTTTAGGAAATATTTCTCGTTTCTCGCGTTAGGAGTAATCGCGATAATACTTATACAGGGCCTCAGGTCGTTTAATATGTTTATCTATCCGAAGATCGCCGGCCTTGCCTGGAAGAACATGCAGCTGGCCGCGCCGAAGTTATACATGCTGGGGATGTCGGTCTTTTACTTTTTTACCAGCCTCTTATTGCATACGTTTTTTGTGATGGCGATGCCGATACTGGTGCTGGAGAAAAAGCCTTTAGTCAAGGCTATACTGGGCAGTATGGCCATGGGCCTGCGTAATTTCTTCGGCATAATAGTGATGATATTCCTGCCGTTTGTTTTATATTTTCCTGTTACGATGTTAAAGGCGTACGCCACGGAATTCGGGGTCAAGCTTTTTCCCGAGGTCACGCTGTGGATACTCGCGGCGGGCATAGTGGCCGCCATATTCACCGATTGCTTTGTCATAATCTGCGCGGCTCAGTTCCTGATGGAGAAGGCGAAGAAGTAGATATGAGAAAAACCGTAATTATATTGATCCTGGCGCTTCTTGGTGTGTACGCGGCGCTTTCGCTCGTTACCAAGGGCGATGAGTACGCGGCCGAACGCCTGCTTTTTAAGGCGGTCGACGCTTATCAGAAGATAGCCATCAACCCTGATGTCGCGCCGCCGGGCGTGGTGGCCGCGGTCGAAAATAAGTTTAAAGCCGTCATAGGGAAATACCCCGCGACAGGCGCCGGCCAAAGGGCTCAAATATTTGTGGCCGAGTTCTATATGTCCCGGGACGAGCTGGATAAGGCTATGGCCGCCCTGGACGCGTTTATAGATGCCGGTTATGATGACGCCCAGCTCGCGAGCAAGGCCCATCTTTACAAGGCTGCCACATATGAGAAGCAGGCTAAGTGGGATGAGGCGCTTAAGGAGTATAAGATAATCCGCGATAAATACTTTAATACCCCCTTAGGCATATCGGTCCCTATATATATAGGAAGGTGCTACGCGAGGATGGGGGATAACGCTAAGGCTGACAGCGCCTACAGAGAGGCCGTAATGTTTTACGAGCAGATGGAGAAGGCCAACAGGGGCAAACAGGACGGGTTTATCGCCGCCGACCTTATGGTGCAGACATACCTGGAAACAGGCAAGCTCGAGGCCGCAGGTTCTGCCGTCGAGGCCCTGCTTAAGAATTATCCCAGCCAGCAGGGATACCAGAAGTACTTGCCTGTGGTTGAATATATATACGTGGTCCAGCTGAACAGGCCCGAAAAGGCCGCCGAGATCTATAAAAGCGTGGTGGATAAGGTGGAAAATAGTAATTTAAAGGAATTCCTGGGGAAGAAGATAGACGAGCTCGAGGGGAAATCGGCACAAAAGCCGGAACAAACGTTAAGTAAATAAAAGTTTACATTTTACTTGATTTAAGGGGACTTATATGATAAAATACGACTCATTGTCTGACCCTAAGACAGGCAAGCGGGGCGCCCGCAGTGGGGTAAACCGGATAAAAAGAATCGCTTCGATGGGCAAATTGTCCACGGCAATCATAGATGAAATACACAGTCCCATCGATTCTATCAACCGGTTCCTGAACCTGGCGTTGATGACCATGAACGAGGACGCGCCGAGCAGGGCTTTTTTGCTTGAGTCCAAGGACGGCGTGAGGAAGACGTCGACTTTGCTCAAGAAGCTCAACGACTACGTGAAGAAGATCGAAAAAGAGCTGAAAGAGATCCAGGAATTATCGGAGAAGTATGAATAGTA
>CAZYBX010000203.1:0-2816 GCA_964645565.1 uncultured Planctomycetia bacterium
CCACTATGACCAGTTCGTACGGCATGTGCGTATTTTTTCTGATATAGTCCACGCACAGCCTCGTAAAACCCAGCAAGTTGCATACCGGTATCACTATACTTACGCCTATCGTCTCCATATCTCTAATCCAATCTCGCCCTTATGATGTATTCCTCTGTCAGTAAATAGTCGATCTTGCCGCGCAGGACCTTATTGATGAATTTTTTCGATTTTGAGCCCCTGATGAATCTATTTACTTTGTCTATTCTGTATCCGGCCGTTCTGAACATCCCGATTATGCCGCTTAGAGTGAAGAACCTCAAATGCGTCACATCAAGCAGCCCCTCCGGCTTATATTCCCACCTGTCTTTAAAAAGGTCTTTTATGACGCTGTAGTGGGAAATATTAGGCAGGCAGGCTACGCAGCAGCCGCCTTTTTTTAAATAATATGTATGTTCTTTCAACACCTTCCACGGATCTTTAAGGTGCTCCAGGATCGAGCCGTAGACGATGCAGTCGAAATAGCCCTTTTCAAAGTCTAGCCTGGCCTCCTCGACATCGCCCATTACAAACTTGTCCACGCTGCGCCTGGCGATAGCGGCGGCCTCTTCGTCCTTCTCGATGCCGGCGACTTCGGCATCCCGCTCGGATTTAATCCTCCTGCACATATTACCGCAGCCGCATCCGACGTCAAGTATGCGTTTTGCGTCATACGGTATCAACGCGATGAGGTCCGGCCTTTCGCCGGCGTAATAGCTATTATTTCTTCCGGGCGGGCGTGCAGTCATTTTCCCCTAAACCAATCTATGCTCAAGCGCAGGCCTTCTTCCAATCTAACCTTAGGGTCCCAGTTCAAATGCCTTCTCGCCAAAGATATGTCGGGCCGCCTTGTCTTGGGATCGTCTACGGGCAGCGCCTGAAACTCCACCTTGCTCTTGGATCCGGCCAGTTCTATGATCTTATTCGCGAGCTCAAGGATGCTCATCTCATCCGGGTTTCCTATGTTTACGGGTGAGCCGAGCGCGGAATTCATAAGGCTGAATATGCCTTCCACCAGGTCGGTTATGTAGCAAAAACTGCGTGTCTGAGATCCGTCGCCGTATACGGGCAAAGGCTTGTCGTGTATCGCCTGTTCTATAAATTCGGGTATCGCGCGTCCGTCTTTTTTCCTCATCTTCGGACCGTACGTGTTGAATATCCGCGCTATCCTGACATCGAGTCCGTGATAGTGGCGGTATGCCATCGTGATGGCCTCGGCAAACCTCTTGCTTTCGTCATATACGCCCCGCGGGCCGACGCAATTGACGTTGCCCCAGTAGCTTTCCGGCTGGGGGTGGACGGTAGGGTCTCCGTAGACCTCGCTCGTGGAGGCCAGAAGAAACGTCGCCTTCTTCGCCATAGCCACTCCGAGGGCGTTGTGAGTGCCGAGCGAGCCGACCTTCAAAGTCTGTATGGGAAATCTCAGGTAATCTACGGGGCTTGCCGGAGAGGCGAAATGCATGACATAGTCTAACCCGCCCTTTACGTCTATATACTTGGTCACGTCGTGCCGGATAAATTCAAAATTCTTCCTGCCGAGAAGGTGCGATATATTGTCCTTTGTCCCGGTTATAAGGTTATCCATACATATGATGTGAAAACCTTTTTCGGACAGGAAGGAGCAGAGATGCGAACCTATGAATCCCGCGCCGCCGGTGATCAATATACGTTTCATACAGTTTTATCCCTATTTAGACCTGAACCAGTCGAATGTCATCTTGAGGCCGCTATCGAAATCGACTCCGGGTGAGACCTTAAGAGACTTTTTCATCTTCGATATATCGGCCATCGTCTTGCGGACATCGCCTCTTCTCGCGGGAGCGAATTCCGGCTTGAAGTCCCTGCCGAAGAGCCTGTTTAAGCCGGTCACTATATCCATGACCGAGGTCGTCTCCTGGCAGGCCACGTTGAAGACCTCCCCCCCGATGCCGGGGACCTTTGCCGCCGCCAGATTGGCGTCCACCACGTTTTTCACATAAGTAAAATCCCTTGATTGTCCGCCGTCGCCCTCGACTATGGGCGGCTTGCCGTCAAGCATCCGCGCTATGAACGCCGGTATTACCGCCGAATACATGGATTCGGGGTTTTGCCTTGGCCCGAACACATTGAAATACCTGAGAGACACGACCTCCAGGCCGAATGTCTTGGTAAAGGTATATCCGTAATATTCGCCGGTAAGCTTGGAGACGGCATAGGGAGAGATCGGCATCGGCAGAAACTCCTCTTTCTCCGGGAATTTATCGCAATCCCCGTACACCGAGCTGCTCGAGGCGTATACGACCCTCTTCACCCCGGCCTCTTTAGACGCCATAAGCACGCTCAAGGTGCCGCTTACGTTTATGTCATTAGTGAGGGCGGGGTCGTCCACCGACTTCGGTACGCTCCTCAGCGCCGCCTGATGCAACACGTAGTCCGCGCCCTTCGCGGCCTTTTTGACCGCCTCCATATTCCTCACGTCTTCCTCTATGAGCTCCACGTCTTTCAGGAAAGGCACGATGTTCTCTCTCTTTCCCGTGATAAAACTGTCTATGACTCTGACCTTATGGCCTTTTTTAAGCAGCTCCTCCACTATGTTGGAACCTATAAAGCCCGCGCCGCCCGTTACCAGATACGTCTCCATGCTCCTCCTCTGCCTTCTCCCCAATATGCCGCCCTTTTAGGGACGCCTAAGGGACGTGTCACTCGGGGATGAACAAAATTTATAATCATCCTCGAGTGACATGTCCCTCACTATGTTCACTTTGGGACACTCCACTCCGACACATGTATCGTGGAACTTCGGTCATTGCCTCAAAACA
>CAZYBX010000204.1:0-2802 GCA_964645565.1 uncultured Planctomycetia bacterium
CCATTATGTACCGCAGGCCGTGCTGGATAAGATCGCTGACGTTTTACCGTCATTGCGAGGAGCGACCGGAGGGAGCGACGAAGCAATCCCCGCATTGGCGATGAAGAGCGGCGTGGTCCTGTTTGTGGACAGCCTGCTTACGAACGAGGACATTATTAGCGCGATAGCAAGCGAATTCGGGAATAATTTCTGGAGAGACGCCCAGACGCTCATAAATTTCCTGTCGGAGACCGATCCTCTGCCGGCGCAGGCGGACCTCGTCATGGTCTTTGGCAGCAACGATCTTGCGGTAGCGGCTGAGGCAGCCCGCTTGTATCTTGCGGGGGGGACGGAGAGAATACTCGTCTCAGGCGGCATCGGCAGATTGACGTCTCCCGGATGGGTGAACGAAGCCTCCGCCTTCAGGGAGGAGATAAAGAGGATATTTATGACGGAAGGCGGAATGGACGAGGCGGCCGCCGAGGCGCGACTGAAGGAAGATGTTATCGTCGAAGACAGGTCCACCAATACAGCCGAGAATGTGGAATTCAGCCTCGCGAAGCTCGAAAACGACCCGTGGTGGACAGCTAAATCGAGTCCTGAGGTCATATTGATGCACCTGCCGCTCATAGCGCGCGGCGCCGCCACCTTCCGGAAAAAATTCCCTGCCTCGGTCAAGGTTTACAGGCATAAGGTGTCTTCGATAGATCTGAGCATGCTGAACGACATTACCGAAAGGGGACAATGGCTCAGGGCGGCCATGGAAGAGCTGGCCAGGCTTGAAACATACGGGCCTCGCGGCACGAATGACCTCGTGGATGTGGACATACCGGCTGGCATAAGATTATTCATAGGTTCTCTTAATGGAGAGCTTGCCACAATAAGGGCGGCGTCATTCCTGCACGAGATGGCGCACGTAGTCAATAATTCGCTCTATTCCGCTTCACCTCAGAATAACGCGGTATTGGATGCCGCAAACGAACTGGGCGCGGGATTTAACTGGGAAACGCTCAGGCTGGAGCTCGGAGTCCTCGCCCAGCAGCAGGGTGAGAATATAACGCTTTACAGGGTGCGGTTGCTGAATGAGGCGCTGGCGCGGATCCTCGAGCTCGAATATCTGCGCAGAGGCGACTGGCCGACAGGAAACAAGCAGGCCCATCTTGACAATGTGCGCGCCATACTCGGCATGACGGCGGCCGATGAAAGCCATTTCTGGGAGATGAAGCAGCCCAAGAAAGGCGACGAAACAGAAACGGCGCTCACCATGCTCCAGTTCGCGATAGCCGAGGCGTTTATAAACAATGACCTGCTGAATCCGGAGCTCCTCGATGCGATCGCATCGGGTGAAAACTCCTCGATAGACGACGAGCTCTACGAGCGAAGGATAACCGAGGCTATTGAGGCAGGAGATATTGATGAATTGAAAGATATATTTAAAGAGTTGACGGAACCTGCAAAGTTACCCTTTGAAAAAATTGCCAAACATCTAATACATATGTACATTTTTGCGAAAAATTCGCAGTTAGAGCATGATATAAACATATATCTTGAGGGCAGATTATTCAACGAGATTAATAACGAAGAAACATACGGGCGCATCGTATTCGAAGCATACAAAGAACATAGAGAAACATATTCAGCCGAAATAGTTGAAGATAGAGAGAATTTCAATATTAAGATATTCAATCTCTTAAAAGTGGATGAACTAAAAGCTATACTACGCGAAAAGAATGAGTACTATGTTAAAGCGTTGAAAAACGGAGACGAATCATTACTTGTATTAAGGCGGGGCACGGAAACAAGCAATTTAGCAGTTGGGCATATAGATGATATGGGATGCTATTCAGGTCATTCTCACGGTATAGCGGTGGAGGAGGGTTTGAATCTCCAAGCCCATCTGGAAGGTGCGAAAACAATCTTCGATCTTATCGGAAAAAAAGAATTCATCATATTCATAAACGGGGACGACCAAATCGAGCTTGCCGTCTTTAACGGCACCGGCTGGGACACATACACCGGCGACACGGAGGCGATACCCCAGCTCCAGAAGATGGGCATCATAAACGACATAGACGCCATCGGCGATGGATTAGAGTCGGCGTCGCCGGATGTAAGGATTGCCGCCGCTCAGGACATGGCGGAAACGGGCACGGCTGAGGCGGCGGAGGAGCTCATAAAGTTTATATCCGGCGAAGAGACGGAAGAGGAAGTAAGGGACGCGGCAGACAGGGGCCTGGATAGTATAAAGGTATCAGGATTCGATAAATGGAGGTTCTTCACCGCGGGGGCGAGCTTCTTCGAGAACTATAAGCCCGAGGGAAAGGAAAGAGGATATTACGCCGGCTCAAAAGGCATCCACCTGCCCGGCGGCATTGTCATCATAAGCGGCGAGCATGAGATGCTAGTGAATGACAGCCATAATGTAAGCGGAAAGGTTGTTGAGATAGACGGCAGGAAGGCCGTCCAGAATCTCTTAATCGACGGGGTGTTTTATAACGCGGATACATATAAAGGAAGAGGCGCTGATACCGGAAATGTCTATTCCGAGCTCGATACCGTGACGCTCTATCGCGGAACGGCCCGCGAAGAGGTCTATATAGTATATGTAAAAGACGACGGCACGATCACCCTGCTTGACGCCGAGGAATTCGGAAGCGTCCTCGCCCATGAAGCAGCCCAGTCCGCGTATCTCACGCTTTTGCGGGAAAACGAGAACTTTATTGTGGACATGGAGATCGACATCATAACCGACTTGAAGCGAGATCCAGAGAACAATTATTCTACATGGATCTCTATCTGGCCGTCCGTGGTCTCATACGCTCA
>CAZYBX010000205.1:0-2784 GCA_964645565.1 uncultured Planctomycetia bacterium
GGCTCCACGCCAAAACATCCGGCCAGCTTAAGGATATTTCCGAGCAATGGAACATCCACCCCAGTTTCCCAGCGGGATACGACCGATTGATCAAAAACACCTATAATCTCAGCGATCTCATGCTGCTCAAGCCCACATATGTAACGAAGAATCTTTATTCTTTCGCCTATGGTCGCTGTATCTCTCATCACCTCATCCAGCGGTCTACCCTTATAAACAAATATCGGGTCTATGTCAAAATATTCAGCAAGCTTTACAAGATTTGCCGGTTCGGGAAGATAAACATTGGTTTCCCAGTTGCTATAATTATTCGGCGCAATACCGACGGCCTCGGCCACTTCATATTCCTCGGCACCTTTCTTATATCGGAGAATACTAATCCTTTCACCAACGGTCTCATTGCTCCTTAGCGCTTCCTCAAGCGTCACACCTTTATAAATAAGGATCGGGTCTATTTTGAAATAAGCGCCTAACTTCGCGATATTAGCCGGCGAGGGCTGCGAGACCTCGTTTTCCCAATGGGTCACAGTCTGCCTTCCGGCGCCTATGCCGTCGGCAAGTTCACTTTGGAGAAGTCCATTAACAAGCCGCAATATCTCTATCCTCTTTCCGACTGTCGCGGCCTTACCCATCATATATTTGATCAAAGACTCCATATTGAGCTCGGAATGATCCGCTTGGAGAAGGAATAGCTCATCACCGGCCTTTTTACGGTCATTCTTAAACTCACCGTAAAGCAGCGTATTTATTAGAGAAGTAATAGATTTTATCAGGGCTTCTTCTCCCGCCGCGATCGCGTCCAGGAGGCCGGCGGTGACGTGGATGTCGTGGATCCTGTCCATCTCCTCGCGGAGGGCCTGGAGGGCGGGGATACTTGAGGTCCTGCCGAAGCCTTCGACGGGCTCCGCGCTGAGTTTAAGGACTGTTTCCAGGTAATATAGCATGGCGCTGTCTGAGGCGTCCAGCCCGCCTTCGGTTTCCCTTTGTTCTATCCCGGCGAGTACGGCTAATGCTTCGTTAAGGACGAATACGGCGTCCTTGTCCGCCGGTATTTCAAGCAGGAACCTCAAGGCGGCGATAGAGTTGCCGGATTCAAGTAAGCTTGCCGCGGACGTGATCAGGCTCTTCGTCTCCGGATTTGAGTAGACGGTGGCGAATATCGCGTGGCTCGCCTCATGTATGAATACTGAGACATCCGCGCCTTCCGCGAGCAATATCAGGCCGTTGCCCAGGCACAGGCCCGGAGGCCCCTCCGATTCCGCATACCAGACGCCCAACTTATCGGCTATTGTCTTAATGGATTCCCGCGACACGTGCCAAACCCCGTCTTCAAGCGGGCGGCCGGTCTCAGAGGTGATACCGATCCCGTTTAAAACAAGCGCGATCGTCCCTTTCGCGGCCTCATCCGTCTCTAGCGCCAGGCAATCAAGAAGTATGGCGACATCCTCATCGGTACCGGGCATATCGAGCCCCTGATACACCGCGAGCCTCGTAACAGCATCCGTCGATAAAGACATGCTCTTATAGGCCGCCAACGCGGCGCTTGCGGCCATAAATTCCGCATCCGACTGCAGGCTCTCTTCTATCCCGGCATGACCCGATATATCGGCGACCGTCGCGCTTTTCGTCGCATGGAAATATAAAGTAGGCTCATTCACACCCTTGATAACCGTGATCACAGCCCCGTCCTCGAGAGCAAGGAAGAGTGTGTCATTTTCCACTTCGGCCTCTATAACGGTCAGTCCGCCTATCTCCTGAGGCCGCGTTAAAGGATCAAGGAGAACCCCTAATGCCTTCTCGCGCACGTTGAAATCAACGAATGCGGCGCTCTCGTATGCATGTCCGACAGCAACATCGGGCTTTACCTCGGAGTCATACACGAATGATTCCGCCGTCCTCAAAAACGCGTTGGGATACGCGCTCGCCATGGAAGGAAGCGTCCCCGACGGGATAAGGGCCGAGTCGCTTTTCAATACCTCATCTATCCGGAATTGCAGTATCCGAACGGCGGATATGGAGAAAGTGTAGAACAGCCTCGCGTCATTTTCTCCGTATAGCCGTTTTATGCCGAGGGCGTAGAGTAGACCATTCAAAAGTACTTGATCGACTATGTCCGGCTGTCTTATGCTGAGATACTCGAGTTCGGCAAGGACTGCCATCGCCTCGCGCAGCACGGCCACATCATCCTCTGGTTCCTGCGTAGAGTCGATGAAGAGGATGCCCCTCAATATATCTATACTTTCGCTGCCCAGCGCGAAAACCGCCTGCTCGAGATACCCCGCGCAGGCGAGCTGCACTATGTGGATTATTCCGTGCCTCTCCTTCGCTTCCATGACAACCTCTATAGTACCCGATTCATAGGCGGGATTATCGCCGCTGACGAAGACTATCCTGTTATTCAAGGCGAGCTCCGCCGGATGCTCATTACCCGGGGCGATCTTGAGGGCATTATTTAATCTGTCAAGGAATATCTGGTCCACGGTAAACGCGTGGATGGCGTGTTGCCCGCCCGCGGAGATCACGATCGAAGCGAGCGTCTCCGCGTATTTAGCTATTACCGCGTCTCCTTCCGCAGTCCCTTCATTTGCCTTCACGATCTCACTATGGACAAACCCGATAAAGTTCTCAAAAAACGCGCTTTCTTTTATCGCGTCCATGGCCATGAGCTTGGACATGATCCTCCAGGCGTAATCGGAGTATCCTTTTATCAATAGATTCCAATTGTTCCGGTTTGGCTCATCCGGCGTCGCGGCCAACTGTATGTATTGCTCTCTTTCCTCTTCG
>CAZYBX010000206.1:0-2782 GCA_964645565.1 uncultured Planctomycetia bacterium
AAAATTATAGTGCAGCATAAAACCCTTGGTCGTCTTGCCCTCCAGCGCGTCTATCATCTGCTCATCATCGCTTGTCCCGAGCGTCGTAGTAGAGAGGCTCTGAGTCTGGCCGCGCGTAAAGAGCCCGGAACCGTGCGTCCTCGGAAGGATACCCGCCTCGCAGATTATCTCCCTTATGTCTGTCCTCTTCCGGCCGTCCACCCTCCTGTCGCTTAGAAGCATGCTCTTGCGGACTATCTCTTTTTCTATCTTCACGAGCGCGATCTTTACGTCCGCTTCCAGATATCCCGATTCCTCTGTGACCAGCTTCTCCAGGACCTCTTTCTTTATGGCGTCGAGGGCCTCTTCCCTTTTATCCTTCAATGGGATGTTCACGAGCTCTTTCAATTTATTTAACGCGGCCGATTCCACCTTCTTCTTAAGCTCCGGGTCCACTTTATAGAGCTCTATCTTCCTCTTTTTCCTGCCGCATTTCTCTACCATCTTCTTCTGAAGCACAACGAGGTCTTTTATGTATTTTTGGGCATACTTTATGCCTTCAAAGGCGATATCTTCCGAGACCTCTGTCATGCCCGATTCCACCATTATGACTTTTTCGCCGTCGCCCACTACGACGAGGTCCACGCTGCTCGTCTCGAGTTCCTTGAAAGTGGGGTTAAGGACGAATTTATCGCCTATCCTGCCCACTCTCACCGCCGCTATGGGGCCGTTAAACGGGATATCCGAGATCGATAACGCCATAGAAGCGCCGTTGACGGCAAGTACGTCCGAATCGTTCTCCGTGTCCGAGGACAGGACCATGTTCATGACCTGGACCTCGTTAGTAAATCCGTCTTCAAACAGCGGTCTTATGGGCCTGTCTACCAATCGGGCGGACAGTATCTCTTTTTCCGTCGGGCGGCCTTCCCTCTTAAAAAACCCGCCAGGGATCTTTCCGGCGGCAGATGTCTTTTCCCTGTATTCTATTGTAAGGGGAAGGAAATCTACGCCTTCCCGCGGCTCTTTAGAACAGACTGCCGTCGTAAGTATAACGGTACCGCACAGCTGCACAGTCACCGCGCCGTCCGCCTGTTTCGCCAGCTTGCCCGTTTCCACTACAAGTTGCTTGTCGCCGAGTTCCAGCTCAAATCTATTAACCATCTCTTCTCCCTTCGGTTCTATTTGCGAAGCTTCAGCTTCTCTATTACGTCCTGATATTTAGCGTTATCGTGCTTCTTGATATAATCGAGAAGCCTGCGCCTCTTGCTCACGAGCTTCAACAGCCCCCTCCGGGAGCTATGGTCCTTCTTATGCACCTTGAAATGCTCGGTGAGATTATTGATCCTCTCCGTAAGGAGAGCTATCTGGACCTCGGGCGAGCCGGTATCATTAGAATGGACCTTAAACTCGTTTATCAAAGCTGTCTTTGTTTCCTTTTTAATACTCAAGATTCACCTCCTAATAAAATCTAATGCGGTATTGTTTCTAAAATATAGTTCTGTTTTAATTATAACAGAAAAGTGTCGGCCAGCGCAACAAATATCTCGTTCTATGCAAGCTTCTGCGCTTCCACCATCTTCGTGAATTCGCCCTTTCTGCCGCTTAAATCCTCATAAGTCCCCTTTTCCGCCACCCTTCCTTCGTCAAAGACATATACATAATCGGCATCCTTTATGGTGGACAGCCTGTGGGCTATGACCACCATCGTCTTTTCGCCTCTCAGCTCTTTGAGGTTCTCATATATCTGCTTTTCGGATTTACTGTCCAGGGAGCTGGTGGCCTCGTCCAATATGAGGAGTTGCGCGTTTTTGTATAACTCGCGGGCAATCGTTATCCTCTGCCTCTGACCGCCGGATATATCCAGGCCATTATCGCCGAGCATCGAATCATGCTTTTCCGGAAGGTCGTGGACAAAGCCCTTTATATGGGCCATCGCGATGACTTTGGACAGCTTCTCGCCGTCGAAATCTTTCTCCCATAGCGAGATATTATCCCTGATGCTGGCATTGAATATGACGTCTTCCTGCGTCACGTAACCTATATTTTCCCTGAGAGCCTTTATGTTGAGTCCGTTATAGTCCGCGCCGCCCAATAGTATTTCGCCGCCGGTCGGCTTGACGAGCCCCGTGATCAGATTTGCCGCCGTAGATTTGCCCGAACCCGAATGGCCGACGAACGCCACGACGGACTTCGGCCTTATGCGGATACTCACGTTATCCAATCCTTTTTTGCCGTTCGGGAATACGACGGAGACGCGGTCCATGCTGAGCTCCCCGCCGAAATCCGGGGCCGCTCCGTCCGGCCGCAGGTCCTCCCTGTTTTTTTCCAGCTCATCTTCGAACCTCCTGAACGTCTCGATGCTTCCGATAGAGCCCAGGAATCTCCTGTAGCTCGACTGGGCGCTCACAAACTGCCTCCCTATCTGCATGAACAAAACGCATAAAAATATTATTTCGTTCACGGGCTTTTTCATTACCGCCACATGATAGAAAAGCAGTCCCACGACCACCAGGATCGTCACCGATTCAAGCGCGTTCTTCGTAAGGGTATGGAGAAAGGCCAGTTTAAAACCGAGGATCCCCACCCTTTTATTCTCGGTATCGACTATCTTCGAGATCCGCTCATGAGAAAATGTCGACTTGAGATACTTCAGCTTGCTCAGCGCCTGTATGAGTATGGAATGAAAGCGCCCGTAGGAATCGCTGAGGTCAAGCGAGATCATGTTTACCATTTTGTTGAGCTGTTTCGATAAAATGATAAAAACGGGGCTGCATATCATGACGATGAGCGTCAATTGCGGGTT
>CAZYBX010000207.1:0-2780 GCA_964645565.1 uncultured Planctomycetia bacterium
CAAAAAAGTTCCCTAAATCAGAAACATACGGTATGACGTCACAGCTCAGGAGAGCCGCGATGTCCGTTCCGACAAATATAGTCGAAGGAACGGGCAGACAGGGAAAAAACGAATTGAAGCAATTCACGAATATCGCGCTCGGATCGTTGGCGGAAACGGAATATTTATTGGAATTTTGCCATCGCCTGGCGTATTTGAATCAGGATAGCTATAGAAGGCTTGAAAACACGAGAAAAAAAGTAGGCGGCCTTCTATGGAATTTTCACAAGAGTCTTTAACATGTAACTGGTGACCTGGTGACTTTGTGACCTGGTGACCACGTTCTGATAAAATAACAAAAGGAGACAATAAAATGCAGCAAAAACCCCTACACCAGAAAAAACCGGTAGATTACATCAAAATCGCCTTCCGCAGGAAATGGCTCATCATCGTCCCGCTCGTCATAGGCACGATCGGCGGCATAGTGGCGGCGAACACGCTTCCCAGGGTTTACAGGGCGTCAACGCTGATACTCGTGGAGGAAGGCAGGATCATCAACCCGCTGGTAAAGGACCTCGCGGTCTCCACCAGCACGGCCCAGCGCCTGGCAGTCCTGCGCGAGCAGATACTCGGCTGGGACAGAATAAACCAGCTTATAAAACAGCTGGACCTCGCCGGCGAAGTAAAGACTCAGCAGCAGTTCGAGGATTTAGTCGCTATGTTGAGGAAGAGCATAAAAGTGGGTTTCCGGGGCAACGATATCGTGAGCATCTCGTATGACGGCAAAGACCCGAAAAAGGCCAAGGACATAGTGCAGACGATCACGGACATCTTCATAGCCGAAAACTTGAGACAGCAGAACAAAGAGACCGAAAACGCTATCGCCTTCATCAACGACCAGGTCAACCTCTATCAGAAGAAGGTGAAGCAGTCGGATATAGCCGCGATGGAGGAGAAGCTCAGCAGCCTCCTTGTGGACTCCACGGATAAGCATCCTATGGTAATACAGCTCAGAAAGCAGATCGAGGCCGCTAAAGACGAGGTGGAGCGCGGCGACTATAGTATCAAGGAAGCCAGCCTGGCGGCATCAGAGCAGGAGCTGGGCAAGCTTAAGACTGAGTTAAAAGAATTAAAGGACGAGCTGGCCACATCGTCGCTGGATTCCTCGGACGCCGGAGCAAACCGCTCCAAAATGGCGAGCACCACCAATGAAAAGCTCTATAAGCTCCTCCTTTTGGAAAAGGTGAATCAGGTAACCGCGGACGACGCCGGCGTGAACAAAAGGCTATACGACAAGCTCCTCGAGCGCCTGGAGACAGCCAAGATTACGCAGAGCCTCGAAGCCTCAAAAGAAGGCACAAGATATACCATTCTCGACCCGGCGCGATTGCCTCTAAGGCCCGTAAAGCCCAAAAAGCTCCTCGTGCTTATGATGGCGATGTTCATGGGCGCGTGCGCGGGCGGCGGTTTTGTGTTCGGCGCGGAGATGCTGGATAAGTCGTTCCTCGGCGTAGATGAGGCGAAGTCATTTTTGGACCTGCCGGTCTACGGCGCGATATCAAAGATCATCACCATGAAAGACATGAAGGCTCAGAGGCTGCGCAACGCCCAGATAACCGTGATATCCACCATCGTCGGCGGCGCGCTTTTATTCGTGATCTTATTCAATATAATATTGGCGGGGTAAATAAATGTACGAAAAATTCTACGGATTCAAACATAAGCCGTTCAACATGACGCCGGATTCGCACTTCTTCTACGCGAGCTCCAAGCACGAGGAAGCGCTGAACCGCCTCCTTGTGGCCATAAGCGAGAAGAGCGGGTTCGCGGTCATGACAGGCGAGATAGGCTCGGGGAAGACCACTGTCTGCAGGACGCTCCTCAATAAGCTTGACCCGACGACCAAGGTGGCCCTCGTCCTCAATACGCATTTGGGCAAGAAGGAGCTTCTCACCACGGTCCTTGAAGACCTGGGCGTCGAATACAAAACGCGCTCCAAGACACATCTCATGCTCGCCCTGAACGACTATCTCCTGGAGCAGTCCCGCAAGGACACAAACGTGGTCCTCATCATAGATGAAGCGCAGAACCTGACGCCGTCAGTGCTTGAAGAGATACGGATGCTCTCAAACCTCGAGACAGAGAGCGAAAAGCTCATCCAGATAGTGCTTTTAGGCCAGCCCGAGTTAAGAAAGAAGCTCAATCATCCCAGGCTTGAGCAGTTCAGCCAGAGGATCGTATTCTATTATCACCTCGAGCCCCTGAACAGAAAAGAGTCGGAAGAATACATAAAGCACAGGCTCAGGACCGCGGGCAACGACAAAGCAGACATATTTTTACCGGAAGCAATAGAGGAAATATATAAATATTCGGGCGGAGTTCCGCGCCTCATAAATCTGGCGTGCCATAACGCCCTCATCAACGGACTTGTATATGAAGCGGACGAGATAACGGAGGCGATAGCGGCAGAGGCGATCGAAGACCTCATGCACGGAGTCGGCTATTACACCTCCCTCCGCCGCGCGAACGATAAGATTCTTGAACTGAGCGCCAATTAAAAAAGGAGAACACAATGGGACGAATCACCGACGCACTTAAAAAGACCAACCACGAACGTATCGCGCAAATCCAGAAGAAGCCGGATATGAGGTATGTGATCCGCAAGATAGAAAACACGAAGGTGGACGAGCATGTGGTCTCCTTCCATGACCCGAACTCGCCGGTAGGGGAGCAGTATAAGATCCTGCGCACGAATATCCAGACCTTAAGGCAGACCAAAGGCTACAGCATCTTCGCGATCA
>CAZYBX010000208.1:0-2780 GCA_964645565.1 uncultured Planctomycetia bacterium
ATCTTCGGATACGCCAAAGATGAATACAGCATAAGGGAAGTCGTGGATATCGCCAAGGAAGAGGGCATGGATTTAGATCAGTCGGGGATGGGAATGCTGCTGGCAATACCTGTTGCCCTGAAATTCGGCGCGGAACAAGAGCTTACTTAGCTTTTATCCATGAGGATCCGGACGCGATAATGAGTAAATTCTTTGATTATTTTCAAATAGCATGCTTGGCTTATTTTATCTCCGCATTTACCGGGATAACATCATATTTATTTTTGATCAAGCGCATCAACCCTTTCACTATTATTATCGGAAAGAAGGGGATGCGGTTCTTAGTCGAGCTTTTCATGTTTGCCGGGATAGTACTTTGGGGCATCGAAGTGTTCCTGCGCGCGTCTCATCTTGATCTGCGCATCTTGCCGCCGATTCTCTATATACGCTTGATCGATTCAATACCGATAAAATTTATAGGGGTCATATCCGTAATCGCCGGTTTTGTGATCTATACGCTGGGCTTGAGCGTCTTCAGAAGCTCATGGCGGATGGCGATCGATGAAAATAAGCCGGGCAAGCTTGTGACAAACGGGATTTTCAGCGTAATAAGAAATCCGATCTTCACCTTTTTTAACCTTTACTTTATAGGGACTTTCTTAATAAACGGCAGCTTGATATTTTTGATCTTTGCCGTATTTATAGTGCTGAATCTGCATTATCAGATACTGCATGAGGAAAAGGCATTATTAAAGATCTATGGTCAGGCCTATCAGGATTATTGCGCTAAAGCCACCAGGTATTTTATTTCAAGGCTCGCGTCATCCAGGAATAGCGGTGGAGAGAAGAGCTGACGGCTATGTTATTTTTTTGTTGACAAGCGCCCCGGATTAGTGTATATTATACCCGTAGTAAATAAGGAGAAAGGTTTTAGACCGCAAGGTAGAAAATACTGGCCTCGCGGTTTTTATTTCTGTCATTATTTACTATAGTCTTGTTGAAAGGAGGTAGTAGGTAATGACAACAGGAAAAGTCAAATGGTTCAGTGACCAGAAAGGCTACGGATTTATTACACCTGATGATGGTAGTAAGGACGTGTTTGTCCATCACTCCACAATTCAGGGTGACGGATTTAAGTCTTTGAGCGAAGGTCAAGCTGTGGAATTCAAGGTCGAACAAGGCCCCAAAGGTCCGCAGGCTACAGATGTAGTAAAGTTGTAAAAGCGTTTCATCAACCCCCAGGCAAATATTCTTTCAAAGGAAGATTTTGTTTGGGGGTTTTTATTATTAAGGATATAATATGGGATTGGAAAGGCATGATATGCTCGATATGAACAAAAAAAGACACAGGATGAGGATAATCATCCCCGCCTACCCCGCTTTCAATATCTACTCGCGTAACGCGATGCGGACTACCGCCCTGGGCCCCGTTTGCGTCGCCACTTCGGTAAATGAGTTGGAGGGGTGGGATGTCGAGGTCATCGATGAGAATAATCTGCGCTGGTACGGCCCCAAGAGCGCTTCGGGCGGCGCCGACCACGAGTTTTTGCAGCGGCTGCGGGAAGCCGATATAATCGGACTTTACGGCGGTTTGACAAGCACTATACCGAGGCTTTATGAAATAGCGCGCTTTTATAAGGACAAGGGCGTCATAACCGTCGCGGGCGGCCAGCATTTTGTGGATGGCAATATACAAGAAGGGCTCGCCTCCGGCGTCGATTATATAGTGAGGGGCGAAGGAGAGGAGACGATCAAGGAGCTCCTCCTTGCCCTGGCGGGAAAACGTGCCCTGGATAAGGTGAAAGGGATCGCTTATATAAGAAACGGAGAGGTGATTCAGACGCCCGCAAGAGAGCCGGTGACCGATTTTGACAGACTGCCCCTGCCCGACTTTTCCCTTCTGCGCTATGGCAGGATGATCGTCTACCCTGTCGAAAGAATACGGGGATGCGGGATGGATTGCGAATTCTGCACCGTTAAAGGCAGGCCGAGGTCCGCTACGCCCGAACGGCTGTTGGAGCGCATCAGTTTTCTTCTGGAATCGAAGGACGCCAGAAAGTTCTTTATCGTAGATGACCTTTTCGGGCAGGAGCGGAATGAGACCATAAGGTTCTGCAATATGCTCCGCGATTATCAGAAAAGTGTCGCGAGAAGGCTGGATCTCGGCGTCCAGATAAGACTGGATAAGGCGAACGATCCGGAGCTCCTCATCGCGATGAGAGAGGCCGGTATCAACCTGGTGGCTATCGGCTTAGAATCGCCCATCGATGAGGAATTGAAGGCTATGAGGAAACACTTAAAGGCCGAGGATATGCTGGCCATGACGAGGGCATTCCGTAAATTCGGCTTCTTGGTCCACGGCATGTTTATTTTCGGCTATCCCATGAAAGAAGGCGTAAGTTTTAAGATGACGGCGGAGGAGAGGGTAAAGCATTTCAAGAAGTTCATAAAAGAATCCGGGCTCGACACTATACAAGTCGTCCTGCCGGTGCCTTTACCGGGAACGGAATTACGGCAAAGACTGGAAAGGCAAAACAGGGTCTATCCGCTTAAGGATGTGGGCTGGGAATATTATGACGGAAACTTTCCTCTCTTTCAGCCCGATGAGCCTATGGGCCCCGAAGAGATGCAGGCGGCTTTAGACAGGATAATGAGTAAGGTCTACCGGTTTAAATACATATTTATGGTGTGCCTCAATATATTATGTTTCCCCTATTTAATATTCTTCTTACACCGTATTAAATCCGGATGGAGGAAATGGTACAGGCCCTGGCGCAACTATCTTATCCGTTTCGGCGGCT
>CAZYBX010000209.1:0-2773 GCA_964645565.1 uncultured Planctomycetia bacterium
CCTATCTCGAGCAGCTTTTGAGCAGACTTCGAAAGAAGGGGCTGGTGAAGAGCATGCGGGGGCCGAAAGGCGGATACATCCTGGCCAGGAAGCCCAGGGAGATCACGGTAGGCGACATCGTAAAAGCGCTCGACGGAGTGATCACGCCGGCCCACTGCATGGGCAATAATAAGAGCTGCAAGATGATCGATAAATGCGTGACTAAAAGCGTGTGGAAGAAGCTGAAGGACGCCGTTGACAGCACTCTTGACGGCGTTTCTCTTAAAGACCTCTGCAATGACGCAAAGAAGATGGGGATAGACAAAGCGGTAGAACATAAGTATATGTTTCACATATAGAGGTGATTTTTATGGAAAGAATATACATGGACCACAACGCGACGACGCCGGTGCATCCCGACGTCCTGAAGGCGATGCTTCCTTACCTGGAGGCTGAATACGGCAATGCCTCCAGCCTCCATTCGTTTGGGAGGAAGGCTAAGGCGGCGGTGGATGAGGCGCGCGGGAAAGTGGCCGGTCTTATAGGCCCCTGCGAGGCCGTTGATATTGTATTCACGAGCGGAGGTACCGAATCCGATAATTTCGCGATAAAAGGCGCGGCTCACGCGCTGAGGAAGAAGGGGAAGCATATCATAACGAGCAGTATCGAGCATCTTGCGGTCTTGAACCCGTGCGAATTCCTCGCTAAAGAGGGATATGAGATCACCTATCTTCCCGTCGATAAATTCGGCGTTGTCGACTTGAACGCGCTGAGGAGCGCGGTGAGAGACGACACTATTTTGGTCAGCGTCATGTACGCTAATAATGAGATGGGGGCGATACAGCCCGTCGAAGAGATCGCCAAGATCGCTCACGGCAAAAAAGCCGTTTTCCACACCGACGCCGTGCAGGCGGCCGGAAAACTTCCGATAAACGTGGAGAAGATGGGCATAGACCTTCTGTCTATGTCCGCGCACAAGATATACGGGCCTAAGGGGATCGGCGCGATCTACATGAACAAAAAGGCCAGGATAACGCCGTTCATCCACGGCGGGCACCACGAGAGGAATAGAAGGGCCGGCACGGAGAACGTCCCGGGTATCGTCGGGTTCGGAAAGGCGTGCGAATTGGCGAAGAAAGACCTGGAGGCCGAATCCAGGCGGCTGACTTCTTTGAGGGAGCGGTTATGGAACGGGATCGATAGTAATATAGCGGATGTGAAACTGAACGGCCACCCCACTCAACGTCTGCCGAATACTTTGAACGTAAGCTTCAAATATATCGAGGGCGAATCCATACTTTTGAATCTGGACCTGAAGGGGATAGCGGCGTCCAGCGGTTCCGCCTGCACTTCGGGGAGCCTTGAACCGTCGCATGTCCTTAAGGCGATGGGGGTCGATCCGGCGCTGTCTCAGGGGTCGATCAGGTTTTCGCTCGGCCGGGCGAACACGGAGGCGGATATAGACAGAGTGGTGAGGGAGCTCCCTCCGATCATTAAAAAGCTGCGAGATATGTCGCCGCTTTATGAGCTGGAACGAGAGGCGAAAAATGGAAGAATATAGCAAGACCGTAATGGAGCATTTCATGAACCCCCACAACGTGGGGGAGATCCCGGACGCCGACGGCATCGGCAACATCGGAAATCCCGTCTGCGGCGATATTTTACGCCTTTACATCAAAGTGGGGAAAAACGAGAAGGGTGAAGATATCATCACGGACGCGAAGTTCAAGACATTCGGTTGCCTACCTCCGGATGAGAAGGTCGTGTTGGGCGGATCCTGGCAAGACATCGCTTTGGTAAAAAAAGGCCAGCAGGTAATCAATGGAAGAGGCGATAAGGGTATAGTGGAGAAATTTTACGAAATACCCTACAGGGGAAAGATGCTTACTTTCATTCCCTTTGTTTCGACGTATAATAGTTTTTCTGTTACTCCGGAGCACCCCGTGCTTATTTTACGAAGAGAGCGTATTTGTAGAGGAGCGACAAGAGGCGGGAAATCGCGATGGCTGAGAGTAAATAAATCCAAGCTCGCGATAATGGAACCTGAATATATAGAAGCAGGCAAGCTGAAGACGGGAGACTATCTCATATTCAGGTACCCAAAAGAGGTCCACGATGATCCTGACATGTCGAAGGAATTGTTAAGACTTCTCGGTTACTACCTGTCGGAAGGCTATCCCATCGCAGGCGGGAATGCGGTTGCCTTCTCTTTCAATAAAAATGAGAAAAAGCTGATCGAGGAAGTAAGGCGCCTTGTAAAAAGATTGTTCGGCAAAAAAATGGGCATAAGAATCAGGGATAATGTGGCCGAGATCTATTTTTGCTCCAAAAAATTGACAGGCATTTTGGTAGGTTTAGGCGGAAAAGGCGCCGGGACAAAAAGATTGACGGATAAAATAATGGCCCTTCCTCCGAAGAAACAACTGGAGATAGCCGGGACTTTTTGGAAAGGCGGCGGCGATACTACAGTTAGACGGAAGGGCGATACTCCCATATTCAGGATCAAGACCGCATCCGAGAGATTGGCAATACAATTTCAGGAGATCCTTGCGAGGAACGGTATATTTTCCTCTCTGACGAAACAGCTTAGAAAAGAACATTTCATAGAAGGCGGGGCGGTGACCGGTTCGCCGGCCTACAATATCAAGTATAAAACGGAAAGAAAGAACAAATTCGTCCATTTTGTGGACGATTCCTTTTTGGTGCCCATAAAGCGAATAATCGAAAAGAGATATGACGGGATCGTCTATAATTTACATATGAGAGACAACCCTAATTCCTATTTGGCCAGGGG
>CAZYBX010000210.1:0-2759 GCA_964645565.1 uncultured Planctomycetia bacterium
CTCCCCCGCCGCCCTTGAAAGCGCCGGTATAAAAACGGCGGATATGCTTATAGCGGTCACCCCCAGCGACGAGACCAATCTCCTGGCTTGTAATTTCGCGAAGCAGAACGGCGTCAAAAAGCGTATCGCGAGATTGAGATCGGATATGTACACCCACACATCGTCGGTCGATCTCAGGCGGCTCGGCGTGACGAACGTCATAGAGCCTGAGTGGGAAGTGGTGAAGAAGATCGTCCAATACGTGGAGCTGCCCGGCGTCACCGAGACCGCGAATTTCCAGTCGGGCAATATATACCTCCGGGGCTACCATATAACCGACGGTATGCCTATCGCGAACAAGGCGCTGAGCGAGGTCAGGCAGATGTCCAAGGACGCGCCCATTCTTATCGTAGCGATAATACGCGGCAAAAAGAGCCTCCCCCCGACGGGCAGTCAGAGGCTTTTGCCGGGGGACAAGATAGTGGCCATCATGCCGAAAAAGTCCTTTAAGCCGTTCCGCAGCCTTATTAACTGCAAGGCCGTCAAGCTGAAAAAAATAGTGATCTCAGGCGAGTCCCTGACCTCCATAAATCTCGCCAAGGCCCTTAAGCCGCTCGGCGAACAGGTCCTTCTTATAGACCCGGACCCTGACCACGGGCGGATGGCCGCCTCTATGCTCGACGGGGTCGAGGTGTTTCACGGAGACAGCACGAACAGCGAGATACTTCAGGAGCTTCATATAGAGCATGCGGATTGTTTTATCGCGGCGGGAAAGGATTCGGAGGACAACATCATGTCATGCCTCTTGGCGAAAAATACCGGCGCCCGCACGGTCATCGCGCTCAGGAACGACGACCGTTACAAGGAGCTGTTTGAGTCGCTGGGGATCGACCACGTAGTCAACCCGCAGGACGTCACCTCAAACATGATCATCGAGCAGATACAGATGGTGCCCATAGGCACATATCTGAAACTTAAGGGCGCAGATATAGAGATCTCGCGCCTCAAAGTGAATGAAAAGAGCCCCGTGGCCGGCAAGTCCCTGAAGGAACTCGACGGCTATTTTAAGAAGTTAATCATAGTGGGCGCTATTGTCCGCGGAGACGAAGTGATCATCCCGTGGGGCGATGTAGTCATAAAGGATGGTGACGAAGTCATAACGCTCTGCCACAGAGAGCACAACAGCTGGGTAAGCAGATTATTCAATGAATAAGAGATTCATTGTTTTTGCGGTCGGAAGGCTGCTGGAGATACTGTCCTACTATCTCATAATCCCGGCGACGATCGCCTTCTTCGAGATCCCGTCAAAAAGCTTCCCCGATATCATCTTTGACCCGAAGATATCCGGATTTATCATTTCTATGGCGGCTTCTTTTATACTCGGAAATATCTTAAAACGCGCCGGCACAAGAGAATTGAGCGGGACGGGTATAAGGGAAGGGTTCGCTATTGTCACCTTCGGATGGTTTCTATTGACTCTTTTCGGCGCGATACCCCTCGCGATGTACTTTATCTCACAGGCCGGCGCCGCAAATATCGGCTCGATAGGACACGCGTTCACAGACGCTTACTTTGAGGTCATGAGCGGCTTCACTACGACCGGGGCGACTATCGTCACCAATATCGAGGGATTGCCTCAAGGCATACTTTTCTGGCGGAGCCTTACTCACTGGCTCGGCGGGATGGGCATCATCACGTTGGCGCTTGCCATACTGCCGGCTTTCGGCATAGCGGGATATCAGATGTTCAGGGGCGAGATGCCGGGCCCTACGACCGAACAGCTTAAACCGCGCCTCGCGCAGACGGCGAAGATATTGTGGGGCACTTATCTGGTGCTGACATTGGCGGAGGCCCTGCTTTTAAAAATAGGCGGGATGACGCTTTTTGACGCCTTTTGCCACTCCTTCGGTACTATGGCTACGGGAGGGTTTTCCACAAAAAGCGCGTCTATCGGGGCCTATGGCAGCGCTTACATTGAATGGGTGGTCATCGCTTTTATGTTTTTCGCCGGAATGAATTTCGTCATCCACTACCGGATATTATTCGCCCGGAAATTCGACCTCCTGAGGGATAATAAGGAATTACATTTTTACGCGGCGGTCATCCTGATAGCCGTCATAGCGGGAACGAGCGTCCTGTATGCCCGGGGCATTACTTCAAGGGACGAGATCGCCAGAAGCTACCGGCACGAGCCCCTCTCGCCGGAAGCGCTCAGGGAGAAGATCGCAGTAGAAGAGGCAAAGCTCGGTTCCTTCGGCAGCACGCTGCGCCATACGGCGTTTCAAGTAGTTTCTATAACGACCACTACGGGATATTGCACGGCGGATTTCGATGTCTGGCCCAACTTCATCCGGTATATGCTTGTGATACTGATGTTCTTCGGAGGCTGCGCCGGATCGACCGGCGGCGGTATGAAGATGATACGTATCATGGTCACTGTGAAAAGCGCTCTCAGGGAAGTGAGGACGATCATCAAACCCCGTATCATCGCGCCCATAAAAATAGCGAAGATCACGATAGAGGAGAGGCAGGTGGCCAACATCGTGGGATTTGTCGCGCTTTTTGTCGCGATATTTATAATCTTTTCCATGATAATGAGTTTTTATATCGACGATTTCACTACGTCTTACACGGCGGTGGCGGCGACGATGTGCAACATCGGCCCGGGCCTGTCGGGCGTCGGCGCGACAGAGAACTACGCCTGGATTCCCATACCCGGAAAATGGGTACTAATATTCTACATACTTCTAGACAAACTCGAAATCTATACCATATTAATA
>CAZYBX010000211.1:0-2729 GCA_964645565.1 uncultured Planctomycetia bacterium
GAGGCATACTCCGCGATCTCGTGGAAAGACATAATAGACCCCATGCTTTTGGCAGACAATGATTTCAAGCGGGCCATAGACGGTTCGATAGCGAGGGAATTCATAAAAGTTCACAGGCTGGACACTCAAAGAGACTATTATATAATCCCGTTCGACAAATTCGCGAAGGGCAGGTTCCTCTCATACGCGGCTGTGATCGTGGACGCGGAGGACGGCCATTTTCTGCAGGCAAGTTATGTGAACGAACCGGCCCGTTACGTGCAGATAAATAAGGAACGGGCGATAGAAATAGTCATGGCCCGGCATCCCGAATCGTGCCGCCGGCGTATAAATGCGCGGCTCGTGTGGGATCCCGACGGGCTTACGCTCTCGCCTTTCTATCCTTGCTGGGAAGTGACGGCGGGCGAAAAGAGATTTTATATCGCGGAATAAAAGAAGCGCGCCTTCCTTTTATACGGCGCATGCCGATATGATGTCATCCCCGGCGGGCTTGACCGAAAAATAGGATTTCTCCTTTCCGGCTGATTTAGTGACCCTTACCGAAACCTCATTTCTCGCTTTAGAGTAACGCGCCGTGATCGCGCCCGCCGTCTCGATCTCTTTATCGGTCACCTCTCCCCTGAGCAGAGTCATCGGGCCGGGCGCATCTTTGAGCTTCAATACTATGTCGTCATCCTTGAGGAGTTCCGCCATCCTGGCATTGTCGTCGCGGTTGCGGCCGATGACGGCTTTTGCCTTACCGGAAAGTCTGAAGTGCCTGCCTACCTTCAAAAGCTCTATCGCGTCCATAGTAATCTCTTCGTGCTTAAAGAGATCTTTTAATCTCACGGCAAATTGCGGATCCGTCAAAAGGCATCCTCCCGCGGGAGAGGGATAATCCTCTATGCCGAATTTTTTCGCGAGCTCCATCTGCGGTTTTCTGGAGCGGCCGCTTATGTCGAATAGCTTCTCCCTGTCCACCCATCCCCTCTCTTCGGGGATAGTGGGCTTCAGAAGTTTCGCGCACAACGGGCGAAGGAGTATTCCGTCGAGCCCCGATTTCTTCTCCACAAGCTCGAGCATATCCTTCCGTTGAGACATCGGCCGCTGGCCCATCACCTCACCCGTCACGATAAAAGACGCGCCGGCCTTATCCATGCGCTCCCTGGCCTTTTTGAGCGTGTAGATACGGCAATCGACGCACGGGTTGAGGTTGCTGCCGTATCCGTGATCGGGATCTTTCAAGATATCTATGAAGTCGTCTTCTATGCGGAGCGCGGACAGCTTTATGCCGAACCGCTCCGTGAAGCGGCCGACATGCGAATCCCTTTCGTCGAATCTTCCGGCGTGGAATACGCCCACGAAGTGGACGGCTTCGACCTCCACGTCATGGTCCAGCATGATGCGGGCGGCCAGGAGGCTGTCCAGCCCCCCCGACATCATGACGAGGGCCTTTACTTTTTCAGTTTTTCCAGCCATTCCTTTATCTTCTTCTCGTAACCTATCTCGGCGGGGAAATAATATTTTTTCCCCTTAAGGACATATTCCTGTTTCACATAATGCGTGTCATAGCTATGCGCGTATTTATAGCCGGCGCCGTGCCCCAATTTTTCCGCTCCGTAATAAGAGGCGTCCTTAAGGTGGTCCGGCACTTCCTGAGTCGTGTTTTCCTCGATGTCCTTCGTCGCGTTCTCGATGCCCATATAGGCGGCGTTACTCTTGGGGGCGCAGGCGATATATACCGTCGCCTGGGCCAAAGGGATGCGCGCCTCCGGCATGCCCACGAATTCGGAGATCTGCAATGCGGCGTTGGCCACCATTATCGCCTGCGGGTCGGCGTTGCCCACATCTTCGGCCGCGCAAATAACGATCCTCCTCGCGATGAACCTCGGGTCTTCTCCGGCGTATAACATCTTTGCAAGCCAGTACAGCGCCGCGTCCGGATCCGACCCCCTCATGCTCTTGATGAACGCGGATGCCGTGTCATAATGGCCGTCTTCGTCTTTATCGTACAAGACCGCCTTCTTCTGTATGGACTCCTCGGCGACTTTAAGCGTAAAATCGATATGGCCGCCCTTATCGGGTTTAGTGGTAACCGCGCCGACTTCGAGGGCGTTCAATGCCCTCCTCGCGTCGCCGTCGGACAATCTCGCGATATGTTCCAGCGCCTTCTCCCCGGCCTTTATTTTCATGCCGCCCAATCCTCTCTCTTTATCCGTCATCGCTCTTTTCAAAATCGCTATAAGGTCTTCCGCCCGCAGGGCCTTAAATTCAAATACGAGAGAACGCGAAAGAAGGGGCGATACTATCGAAAAGAAGGGATTGTGCGTGGTCGTGCCGATCAATATAGGGTTTCCCCGCTCCACGTCGGGCATCAGGACGTCCTGCTGGGCCTTATTGAACCTGTGTATCTCATCGATAAAGAGGATGGTCTTTCTGCCGTCGATCTTAAGGTTTTTTTTGGAGGCGTCCAGATATTTTCTGACCTCCGCCACATTGCTCGCAACGGCATTGATGCGGAAGAAATGAAGGCCTTTCATTTCGGTGATAAGATAGGCGAGGGCGGTCTTGCCGCAGCCCGGCGGGCCGTAGAATATCAGGGAGTTGAGCCTGCCCGATTCTATGGACCGGCGGAGGAGTTTGCCTTCGGACATCACATGCCCCTGCCCTACGAATTCATCAAGGCTCCCCGGCCTCATCCTGACCGCGAGCGGCAGCTCCCTGAGCGCGCGGAAGATTCCGCCCGGGCC
>CAZYBX010000212.1:0-2650 GCA_964645565.1 uncultured Planctomycetia bacterium
TCCATCTCGATAAACGAACTGGCAAAAAGGGTGAAGAAGATCACCGGTTCAAAGTCAGGGATAGTCCATATCCCTTACGAGGAAGCCTACGAAAAAGGCTTCGAGGACATGAAGCACCGGCAGCCCGATATAGCCAAAATAAGCGGGTTCATAAATTTCAGGCCCAAGTCGGATATAGACGAAATAATCGAAAAGACGGCCGATTATTACAGGGGATAGACATGACATACCTCGATGCGGTGTGCGCTTTTTTTCTGGCGGCGGCTTTTTCCTTTTCCGTAACGCCGCTTACGGCCTTTTTTGCCAAAAAATTGAATTTTTTAGACTCGCCGAGCAGTAAAAAAGTGCACGCGCGTCCCACCCCTTTACTGGGGGGGCTGGCTATATACTTCGCTTTCATCTTCGCGATCTCGCTCACAGTCCACAGCGATAACGTTTTGATAGGTATGCTTGTGGGAGGGACAGTAGTTATGGTCATCGGCGTCATAGACGATAAGTACGGCATGCTTCCCAGGATAAAGCTCCTGGGGCAGTTTACAGCCGCCGTTATCGCGGTCCTGATGGGCGTGAAAGTGGTTTTTATAAAGGTCCCCTTATTGAGCGTTCTTTTTACGTGCTTCTGGCTGGTGGCCATGACCAACGCTTTTAACCTGTTGGATAATATAAACGGCCTCTGCGCCGGAGTGAGTTCCATAGCCGCCTTTTTCTTCGGATTATTGGCGTTGATACAGGGCCAGATGATGATAGCGATAGTATCATTCGGGCTTGCCGGAGCGTGCCTGGGGTTTTTAAAACACAATTTTCCCAAAGCCGATATCTTTATGGGCGACGCCGGAAGCATGTTTTTGGGCTATACGCTGGCGTCTATAGCGGTAGCCGGAAGCTGGGAGACCTCGAGCGTCACGACTTCGCTTGCCATACCGGTCCTGATCCTCGGTTATCCCATATTTGATGTGACGTTAGTCACCGTTATGCGCCTTGCCGAGGGGCGCCCGATATCAAAAGGCGGTACGGACCACTCGTCTCACAGGTTCGCTATAGCTATTATGGAATCGATCCGGGGGTCAAGAAGTAAAAGGGGCCGTCCCGCGGCCGGGGGCGGGGCATTCGGATCGGCTGTCGTCGAATTTATGAAGGGGCTCAAAAAGAAGGGCGAAGACCGCGCCATGAACAGGCTGGCCAATCTCGGCTTTAAGAAGAAAAGGGCCGTATTGATACTATATGGCGCGAGCATCGCCCTGGGCATGGCGGCTTTGGGCATGACGGTCCTCGGCAAGTATTTCGACTGGAGCATAATGATCGTGTCTTTTCTGCTTCTGGCCCTTTTCGGGATAAGGCTGTCGAGAGTGCCCGTAAATTCGATCAAGAGGTAGGTCGTGGATATATCGCAGCAGAAAAATATGGCGCTGATAGACAATATGATATTATCGTGCTTATGCGCGATGATCATAGGGCTTCCGTTCTCGATAACGATCATCGAGTTTGCCGCCGGCCTGGCGATCTCCCTGTGGCTTTTTAAGAAGATATTCATATCGCGCAGTTTTAAAATAGAAGGGACGCCTCTTAACCGGCCCCTGGCCGTCTATCTCGTGTTTGCCGTCCTTTCCATATTCTTCAGCCGGTTTCCCGAGACGAGCGTAAGGGGATTTTTTAGAAAGACGCTGGAATATGTCGCGATATATTTCGTGATCGTCGAGACCGTCAAGACACGCAGGGACCTGAAAATAGTGGTCAACGCGATATTGTTTTCCTGTATTTTGATAGCGGTGGACGGCATGTGGCAGTATTTTTCGGGCCGCGATTTCATCAGGGCGTATCCGCTATGGAGCATGTCAAGGATGAAAGCCAGCTTTAAATATCCGACCGGATTCGGCGCGTGGCTCATAACGGTCCTGCCTCTATGTCTATCTTTAGCGATCTTCAATACCAAAGAGAAATTATACAGACCGGCCGGTATATTATTGAGCGTTTTGCTGTCTGCCTGCCTGGTCCTGAGCCTGACAAGGGCCGCCTGGCTCGCCTTTATCCCGGCGCTGATCTTCCTGGTATGGAAGCGGGGGGATGCGGCTAAAAAAATATTACTTATCTCGCTGGCGGTCATGATATTGGCGGTAGGTTTTGTGACATTGTCGGGCCACGGAGAGAAGCTTGCCCTTTACACGATAAGATCGCAGGCGGTGGTCCACAGGCTGGACCTGACTAAAATGGCGTGGAGTATGTTTATCGAGCGCCCTTTACTGGGCCACGGGCTGAATACCTTCATGAGTATCTATGAAATGTACGCGGGCTCTTTTGATTACGGCGGGATCTCGTATGCCCATAACTGCTATTTACAGATAGCGGTCGAGACAGGTATCTTCAGCCTTTTTGCTTTTCTCTGGATGGTCGCGGCGCTTTTCATATCGTCTTTGAAGGATGTCAATAAGCGGAAAGAGGGGTTTGTGAGGGCGGCCCAGATAGGGCTTACAGGCGGATTGCTGGCCTATCTGGTGCAAAGCGCGATGGAGACGAACATGTACGCGCTCCAGCTGGCGATGCTGTTCTATTTCATGCTCGGCCTCGCTGTCAGCGCGCAGAATATAGAATAAAAAAAAGGGGACAGGCTACTTTTTTGTAGCTTGTCCAATGCGGCAAAAAAAGTAGCCTGTCC
>CAZYBX010000213.1:0-2626 GCA_964645565.1 uncultured Planctomycetia bacterium
CTTTCTGTCACTGGGGATGCCCTGTCGGCAACTTCATACCCGAATGGAACGACCTCATGTTTCACGGGCACTGGGCAAAGGCGTTCGAGCTTCTCGATGCCACGAATAATATGCCCGAGATAACCGGAAGGGTATGTCCCGCCCCATGCGAGTACGCCTGCGTCCTGGGCATCAACGATGATCCGGTCACGATAAAGGAAAACGAACTTGCGCTTATCGAATACGCGTTTAAGAAGGGCCTTATACGGCCTAAAGTGCCGTCCGTAAGGACGGATAAATCTGTCGCCGTCATCGGGTCGGGGCCCGCGGGACTTTCATGTGCAGCCCAGCTCAACAGGGCAGGGCACAAGGTTACCGTTTTCGAAAAAGACGATGAGATAGGAGGAATACTGCGATACGGCATCCCGGATTTCAAGCTCGAGAAAAAGATACTCGACAGGCGGATAGATATATGGAAGAAAGAGGGGATAGATTTTAAGACTTCCGTCGAAGTCGGCAGCGGTTTGCCCGCATCTTCGCTATTGAAGAAGTTCGATGCGGTGTGCCTCGCGGCGGGCTCGGACATACCCAGGGATCTGGAGATTGAAGGCAGAGATCTCGAAGGTATACATTTCGCCATGGATTATTTGAAGCAGGCCAACATGCGTGCCGCGGGGAAGAAGATAAAGCCGGGTCAGCTTATAGACGCGAAAGGGAAGAAGGTGGTAGTGGTGGGAGGCGGAGACACCGGTTCCGACTGCATAGGTACGGCCCATAGGCAGGGCGCCTCCTGCGTCGTCCAGATAGAACTTTTGCCCCAGCCCTCCGAATGCCGCACAGGGGAACAGCCATGGCCTAAATACCCGCTTTTACTCAAGACTTCCTCAAGCCACGAGGAAGGCGGGGAGCGCATGTGGTCGGTCCTGACAAAGCGATTTCTGGGAAGCGGCGGAAAAGTCAAAAAGCTTGAATGCGCGCGGGTGGAGTTTGTCAAAGAGGGTAAAGAAGCATGCCCGTCCATGAGAGAGGTTCCGGGAAGTGCGTTCGATATAGAGGCGGATCTAGTGATATTGGCTATGGGTTTCTTGCGACCCGGCGGAAAAGGGCTCGTCGATAAGCTCGGACTCGAATTGAATAAAGACGGGACAGTGAAGACAGGCTCCGATTTTATGACTTCCGTCGAAAAAGTGTTTTCCGCGGGCGACATGCGGACGGGGCAGTCGCTGGTGGTGAAGGCGATAGCCGACGGCCGCAGGGCCGCTTATTCTATCGATAAATATCTTATGGGAAAAAGCAGCCTATCAGTGGTATAATATTTTAATGGGGACACTCACCTTCGGTGAGTGTCCCCAAGGAAGGGAATGAGATGATAAGCACCGGTGTCAAGGGATTAGACGATATAATCACCGGACTTCGCAAAGGCGACAATGTCGTATGGCAGATCGATTCCATACGCGACTATAAAGAGTACGTGACGCCTTTTGTGAAGAAGGCCCTTGAGGACGGCAGGAAAGTCGTCTATATGAGATTCGCGCCCCACGGCAGGCTGATAAGGAAGTCCCCGCGAGTAAAGGAATACGAGCTGGACGCCGGCGGAGGCTTTGAATCTTTTACCACGCAAGTGAACAAGATCATCACGGCGGAGGGCGTGGGAGCGTATTATGTGTTCGACTGCCTGTCCTCGCTTTTGTCGGCATGGGCATCCGACCTTATGATAGGGAATTTCTTCTCTGTCACATGCCCGTACCTTTTCGAGCTGGATACGATCGCTTATTTTTCTCTTTTAAGAAACAGGCATATATATAAGACTATCGCACGCATAAGAGAGACGACGCAGCTTCTCCTGGACGTGCACCGCTGCGAAAAAGAATGCTATATCCACCCCCTGAAGGTGTGGAACCGTTACACCCCTACGATGTTCCTGCCCCATATACGTAAAGAGGGGACGTTCGTTCCGATAACCGACAGCGCGGATACCGCAGAGCTTCTGTCCCATATAAGCCGAAAAGGCGCGGACGACGCGACGCGCAACCTCGATTACTGGGAGAGGCTATTTCTGCGGGCGGAGGACGTGGCGAGATCCAGGTCAAAGACTAAACTGGCGGATGCCATGCGGAAGAACCTGTGCAGGATCATGGTGACGCGCGACAAGAGGATCATGTCGCTGGCGACGAGGCATCTTACACTGAGGGACCTCCTGAACGTGAAAAAGAGGCTGATCGGGACCGGGCTGATAGGCGGAAAGACCGTCGGGATGCTCATCGCGAGAAAGATACTGCTCGAGGATAAGCCGCTTAAATGGGAGAGGGTCTCGGAGCCGCACGATTCATATTATATAGGCTCCGACGTATTTTATACATATATCGTCCAGAACGGGCTCTGGATGCTCCGGATGGAGCAGAAAACGGATGAGGGTTATTTCGAGGCCGCCAGGGTGCTGAGGGAAAAGATGCTTCACGGCGCTTTTCCCGACGTGATCATGGAGCAGTTCCAGCAGATGATAGAGTATTTCGGCACATCCCCCATAATCGTCCGCTCCTCAAGCCTTCTTGAGGACGGTTACGGAAACGCCTTCGCCGGAAAATACGAAAGCGTGTTTTTGCCCAACCAGGGCACCCCTGAACAGCGCTATCTTCAGTTCGCCGAC
>CAZYBX010000214.1:0-2613 GCA_964645565.1 uncultured Planctomycetia bacterium
CGCAGATTCCAGGATAATAGCGTGCGGCATGCTGGCTCAACTCGGTTCCGTGGGCGCTGAGATATTATACGGTTACCTCGCGGCCGAGCCGGACCCGCGCGTCCTTGAGGCGATAGCCGTTTCACTGTATGATATTGGGCTGGAGCTCATTCCCGGGGCCTATTACGATGAAGGAATAATTACAAAGCTTGTCGGCCTGCTTACCGGCTATCAGTCCAAGACAGTTGTTGCCGCCTGCGGCCTCCTGGGCATTATCCGGGACGCCGTAAGAACGGAGATGGGCGCTGTGAGGGCGGTTATTGACGGCGGTGCGGAACTTTCCGGCGAGCTCGAGAGTCTCCAGGCGAGAGAAGACTTCATAACGGAACAGATACTGCCCTTGCTCGACCCGTCGGGACATGCGGAAGGGAGGCTGGCCGCAGTGAGGGCGTTAGGCTTCGCGGGCAACAGAAAGGCCGTTAAGCCGCTCGCCGATATAATAGCAAACCCGTCAAGCAGTGATTTATTGAGAGAGCTTGCGGCCGCCGCCCTCGAATCCATCCCCGTCCTCTACGAGGGGCCCGGCGCTATAGATCAGGCATCGGGTTCCATATACTATGTGGACGACGCCTTCTTCACTTATATCGCGGATACGCAGTTCGGACAGGACAGATTTTTGTGGGCTTCGGACAGGGCGTATCTTTTCAGCGGAGGGGCTATTATAATAAGGAAATCTCTTGAAGGCACTCAGGAGGCAGAAGGCCTAATAGCCCACGAGACGAGTCATATCCTCTTTAATTACAATCTATGGTTTGCCGCTGGAGGCTCCGTTAACAAGATGCTGAAGATGGGCGCTAACGAGCCGTTGGGCCTTATCGATTACTTTAACGCGGCCGAAGACGCGGACACTGACGGCCTCATACCGCAGGATGCGGACGCTGTCCTGACAGTCCAGGAGATAAAGGATATAAGAAGGGCGTTATGCAAATACCTCGTATCGCCTGAGATAGCCGATTCCGTTGACGGCTGGTCGGACAACGCGGTAAATAGCTATTTAGAGGCGAGGTTCGGCGCCGGTCATGAGATAAGGATAGTGGGTGAGCTTATAGCCATATGGAACGAGTGCAGGGCGTATTTGCCTGCTGCCGGCTCTCCGCTTGAAGCCCTGTATAATCTCGTAAATCACGCGATAGCGGACAACGCCAGGATAAGCAATCTCATAACCGAGCTCGGGCTGAACTCTCCGGGAGAGAACGCGGTAGGCGTGGAGGCCTATTCCGCCGACCACATACTCGCGGCGAGCGGCTTAGAGCTTCCGACGGTCGAGTTTGAAGGCTTCGAAGGGCAGGAAGCCCTGACAAAGACTCTCGAGTGGGCGTTAGAAGATAGTGATTTCTGGGGCAGAAATAGCAAGAATATAAAGGTCACGCTCAGCGGAGATAATATAAATATTGATGTTGAAGGAATGCAATTCACAGTCAGCGCCGCGGCCATTACCGGCGGCAGCGCGATCAACGCGAGCACATTAGTGAGAAACGCCTATAAAGACGCCCGCCAGACCTCCTGGCTGAGAAAGATAAGGCTTACGGCTGAAAAGGTCGTAAGCAGTATCATGGCGCTTCCGGGCCTCTCGACGGCCTGGGACGCGATAAAAGGCCCGGAGCCGATGCGGAACGATACGCTCGATTTTGTATATTTATATCACCTTACAGACGATGATATTAAGGCCCACGAAGCGTATCTTGCCGAAAATATAAAGTCGGCGCGCAATGCCGGTAAAACGGTGAAGTGCGTATTGGAACTGGGAGGCTTTACGGACAATCCGTATGATGCCGAAGCTGAAAAGTGGCTTACGGCATATGCCACGGACAAGGAATCTGCGCGAAGGCAGTTTGCCGCGGACATAGAAGCGAACCAGGCAATAGCCAATAAATACATAGCCGGTGAGATAAGTGAGAGATATGTCCAGGATATGGCCCCCGAAGGCAGCGCCGCCCTGGCGATGCTTCGATTGTTGAGGAAATATCATGTGGAAGTCGAATTTGAGAAAACGACTCTGGACAATTTTGTGAATTACATTCTGAACGCCCGCGCGCAAAGCGAGGCGTACGGGAAATTTTTATCCGGAGACGTTGCCGCCTACCTCGCGTCTATAGAAGATTGTTACAGGCTTAATAGAGATATTCTCAGCTCGAGAGACGCGGACATGAACAAGCAGCTTACGGGCATTATGGATAAAGGCGATATATATGTATTCACGTTCAGGGGCGGCGCGCACATGGGCATGGAGGAGGCGTTAGGCCATACATCCTATGACCTCAGGATCCGTGAGAGCGACTGGAGCCAGGTGCTGGGACGCTCTTTCGGCCGGGAAGCGATAGACATGCTGGAAAAGACAACAGGCATGCCGTTGTCTCAGGCCGGGAAGACAAGCATATTCCTCAGGGACGCTCCCGCCTATCTCCTCGCGATAGTCTTCCGGGAATTGTTCATGGATGAGGATAGAGCGCTGAGGACGGCTAAAGCCATTATGCACAATGATTCCGTGACCGATGATGCCGTAAGACAGCTCTCAGCTTACCTTGCGACGACCGGCTTTACCCTCGACAGCTATGCCGGCGATATAGGCGGAGA
>CAZYBX010000215.1:0-2569 GCA_964645565.1 uncultured Planctomycetia bacterium
AATAAAGTTCGCGTATGACGTCTATCGAGGAGCCCTTAAACGCCAGCTGATTCTGTATCAACTCTATATTTGTCTTTGATTTTGAAAGCCGCTTCACTTCGGGCTCTATCTTTTTTAACCTTGAGTTTATCTCTCTAAGATATCTCTTCTTGTCGCTGATCTTTTTGTACGCAATGCCGAAAAGCGCCACCGTTACGGCCAAAAGCAGGACAACGGCCCTTGTAAGCTCGGCCTTAAGCACACTTTCTTTCCTGCCGGCCACAACATCCTGCGGAAGAAGGTCGATGTCCAGCTTCTCCGGATTTAAAACGGCCCCCAAAAGATACGTAAAGGAGGCATCGCGGAAGCTGCTTACCAGCTTACCCGCAGACTCTTTCAGCTTGATGCGCTGCAATTGCTCGACCGGCTCACACCGCACCGCCAGGTTATCGCTCAAGAAACCGGCTATGCCCTTAGCGTAGGCCTCGCTCCCGGACAATATCACGCGCGAGACCTTCTGATTCTGTTCTTTTAGAAATGACTCGAACGAGAGATTGATCTCCCGCAAAAGCTCGCCTCTGCTCGAAACCGGATCGACGGCGTCAAAAGAGATCGAACGCGTGAAGAGCATCATGCCGCCTTTGACGATTTGTATATGTGTGTGCAGCCTGTCGATATCTATATTTGCGACCGGGCCTGTGTCGTCGAGACGGAGATCCGAATACCAGCTAAGAAGGCCTTCCGAACTGAGCAATATCTTCGCGACTGCCACGCCCGCGTCCCTGAATATGTCGAGGTATCTGTCTATAGCCTTCTTTTGCGCCAGTATCAGCAAAATATCCGTATAGCCGTCGTCCGTGACCGCTATGGTCTTATGCGCCACCACCATCTCTTCGCGCGTATACGGCAGGTATTTCACGGCCTGCAGCTCCGCCATATCCTTGACCTCGTTCGGATTTGCCGTAGGGAGGCGGACGTTCCTCAGGGTCACAAGGTGGCGCGGATAACTTACGTAGAACGCGGATCTTCCCAGTTTTTGACTCAGTATGATATCATGTATCTTCTTCGCCGCTTCTTTGTCGTCGGCGGGAAGTCCGGCGGAATCGAGAAAACGCAGAAACCTCTCGCCCTTCTCGTGCGATATCGCAACCGTCTTTATAAGACCGTCGCCGATATCGATCGCCGTTATCAGATGTTCTTTTCCCAATACCATCGTCAATTCTCGTGATAATCGAGCATTTCGGTCTCTTTATCCGTCCTCTTGACCACTGCCTCTATCGTCTTCCTCGCCCTGCCGTCACCCGCTACGCCCCGGGATATGATACGAAAGGTGTTCGAGCTGACTTTGAATATCTTTTTATTTATCACCAGATCGTTGATACGCGCTATTTCGCCCGCGTCCAGGCCGCCGCTCGCCAGCGGCGACTTCAATTGCGTGATTATGGATTCCGTGTCCTGAAAGACCCTGTCGTCCTGCGTGCCGGGCTCCTCATCGTCGCCGTTTCTAAACGCCACGATCTTTCCGGGAAGGTCCTCGAATTCGTCTCCGATGATGACCGTCAATACCGATTGGGAAGCGGTATTGATATTCACCCTGCCGTCCCCGTCATAAGGATATACGGTTATGATATCCCTGATACCCTCATAGATCTCTTCCGTGACGCCCTTTACGAGCAGGAGCTCCTCCGGAACGCTGAAGGGACCGTTCTTGCACTCATAAGGTTGTTCAAGCTCGTCGTAATACGGGGCCTCCGCGCCCTCCAGCCGCCCGACCTCGTCCTCGTCGCGCCAGTCGATTATGCTGTCGGCGACCTCGGAGGTGAAATCAGGCAGCCTGAGGAGCATCTCGAATTCCAGCTTGTTTATGTTCAGCTTGCCTTCTTCGTCTTGCGCTCCGTAAAGATAAACCGTGCCTCCTCCCGCCGCCCCGCCGAATTCGTAACTCACCGTAAAAGTCCCCTCGCCGAGCGGGATATCCTTAAGTATATACTCCTCATCGTCGAAATCGAAACCGCAGGCCCATTTTTCGTTGAGCGTGTCCACTTTTTTGTTCTCGTCCCGCTCTATCAGCATCACGGTCTTTCTGAGTCCCGCCTCCGCGAGATAATATGCCTTCGAGCTGTTCAGGAAAAACGATACCAGCTTGATACCCACGCCCGCCCTTATGCCTATGCCCAGGGCGAGAAGAGTAAGCAGAGCGAGTATCCACAGCGTCGTAACAAGTATCACTCCGCGCCTGTCGGCATAAAACGCGCTCATCCGGCTACAGCCCCACTTCTTTTTCGCCCAGGATGCCGGTAGGTATGAATATCGTCTTTGTCAATTCCAGCGGATCTCCTCTACCGTCCCGCTTAATGCGCATGGTCAGTCTCACGCCGCGGGGGATCCTCGAATCCTCGGCTTCCCATTCCTCTTCCCATTCATAGGGTTCGAATTCTTCCTGCGACGCGTAGCAGTAACTGAATTTTAATTCCTCTATCCCGCTGAGGACCACTTCCTTTTCCGCATTTTCCATATTGAATCCGAGCGGTTTGCCGGCCTTTGCCCTGATAAGCTCGCCCTCTTTGCCGTCATATTCATATTTTACACG
>CAZYBX010000216.1:0-2553 GCA_964645565.1 uncultured Planctomycetia bacterium
GCGCTTCATCGGCCGGCATTTCAAGCATGATAGTGCCTTCTTCAAGCCTCAATTCTTCGCTATGCGGCTCCATGGGTAGATGAAGTATGACTTCCAGGCCGTGACCGCGCGCCTCGCCGGCGACTTGGACCGAATACGGCAGGTTCGGCAAAACCGAGACCGTTAGCGGGGCACCTATGCTATAATATTTTTCAAGGTTGTCCGTATTATAGCCGAGATCATCCAGCACTATCGCTATCCTCGCCTGTTTTCGGCTCGCCGCGCGGGGTTCCGCGCGGCCCTCTTTCGTCAGCGAGATATCATATATTATCCTATTTTTGAGCGATAAAGAGACTATAAGGCTTTCCCTGCCGTCCTTCTTTTCAAACGCGTATTTTTTTACTTTGAACTTCGTCCGCTTCAGGCCGCCGTTCAAGTCCTTTAAAAATTCCTCGCCGTCGAAACCGGCGGAAACCCGGAAGTGCCTTTCCATCCTCAAGAACGTATGCCGGCCTTGCCTGAAGGTCTCATCTTTTGAATAATAGGCGTCTTCCGCGGCCGGACCGTACTTTCTCAGGATGCTTAAGACAGTTTCGTCAAGTCTGCGCGTTTGAACGGAATGATCGGTGTCCTTGAGTATTAAGAAGGCGCCTGCGGCTAAGATAGCCGCTATGAACGCCGCTTTCCCGAAGCTCGATCCGTTACTCATCTATGCCCTTTTCCTTAAATGCGATTATTCCCTTTAGAACGTTTATCGCGGTATTAAGCTGGTGGTCGTACGGCTCTTTTTTCTCTTTCCCTTCCTCCTTGATGGACTGCTTGAATTCAAGCTCCTCCTCATCGAGGTGTTCGAATATGTTCTCCGCTTTATCCTTTTTCTCGGCGACGTCGAATTCTATCTGCTCGACCACGATATCGGGCTCTATTCCGTTATCCGCTATCAGCGCCCCGCTCGGCGTAAAGTATTTCGCCGTTGTTATCCTCAGCGCCGATCCGTCCGATAGAGGCACGACCGTCTGCACCGAGGCCTTGCCGAAGCTCTTAGTGCCTATTATCAGGCCGCGTTTATTGTCCTGAATGGCGCCGGCTACTATTTCGGAGGCGCTGGCAGAACCTCCGTTTACGAGGACCACCATCGGGTAATCATGATAGTTGTTTTTACGGTGGGTCCTGAATTCTATGACATTGTCCTCGCTTCTTCCTTTTGTCGTCACGATAAGCTTGCCCTCCTGGAGAAACCTGTCCGCCATGTTTACCGCGCTGTTCAAAAGGCCTCCGGGGTTGTTCCTGAGGTCCAGTACCAGCCCGGTCACGCCCTCCTTCTTAAGCTTTTCGAGGCTCTTGTCCAGCTCGTCCGCCGTCCCCTCCTGAAACTCCGCAAGCCGTATATACCCTATGTTCCCTTCGATGACCTCGGCTTTTTTGATGCTGGTTATCTTTATGATGTCCCGCGTTAAGGTGAATGAGAGTATCTTCATCTCCTTTTCCCTGAGTATCGTAAGGTCGACGGTGGTGCCGGGTTTGCCTCTCAGCTTTTTCACGGCGTCTATAAGGGTGATATCCCTCGTCGGCTCGTCGTCGATCTTTACGATCTTGTCGCCCGCCTTGAGGCCCGCATCATAAGCCGGCGTCCCGTCTATCGGCGATATGATTGTCAGGAGATTGTCCCTGATCGATATCTCTATGCCCAATCCTCCGAATTCCCCCGTAGTCTCCACCTTCATCTCGTTATAAGTATCCGGGTCCATGAACTGGCTATAAGGGTCCAGCGACTTCAGCATGCCGGTCAACGCTCCGTATATCAATTTTTGCGGTTTTACATCATCCACGTAATTGGACTGGATGAGAGCTATAGAGTCCGAAAAGAGCTGTATCTCTTTATACAACTCTTCCCTGTCTATCCCCGCTTCTTTGTCCGCGCAATTCCCCGACTGCAGCGACAACAGGCAGCCGACCACAAAAATCCACAAAAAGACCTTTCCGATCCTCATTTTACCCCCTTGTCAGGTTTATCCAGCTTAACCTTCAATATCTCATTTACGATCTTAGGGTTCGCTTTCCCGCGCGTCTCCTTCATGACCTGACCCACGAGAAACGTAAACGCGTTCTTCTTTCCCGACCTGTAATCCTCTACCGTTCGGCTGTTCGCGCCGATGATCTTTTCGACTACGCCTTCGATCTCTGAGGAGTCCGATATCTGCGCCAGGCCCTTTTTTGCCACCAGCTCATCGGGCCGCTCTCCGCTATTGACCATATCCGGAAGTATCGCCTTTGCGATCTTGACGCTTATGGTGCCGTTATCCACCATCTTGACCATGCTCGCGAGGTTTTCGGGAGAGAGGCGGGTATCGTTTATTGACGCGCCCGCCGCGTTGAGTATCGCGCTGACATCTCCCATTATCCAGTTAGCCATGCCCTTGGGATTATTGTGCCGCCTTACCGCCTCCTCAAAAAAGTCGGCGGTCTCTTTATCCTGGATCAACACGGACGCGTCATACTCCGGTATCTTGTACTCCGATATAAAACGGGCCTGCCTCGCCATAGGCAGCTCCGGCACTTCTTTTCTTGAGGCCT